>DASQGL010000108.1:0-5828 GCA_035632635.1 Candidatus Limnocylindrales bacterium | reverse complement strand
CAAGCAGGCCGGGGCGATCGTGATCGGGAAGACGAACACCGCGCTGCTCGCCTACGACCAGCAGACCTCGAACCCGATCTTCGGCCGGACCAACAATCCGTGGGACCTGAGCCGGACGCCCAGCGGTTCGAGCGGCGGGGCGGCCGCGGCGCTGGCCGCCGGGCTGACCCCGCTCGACATCGGCAGCGACGCGGGCGGGTCGATCCGCAGCCCGGCGCATTTCTGCGGGGTCTACGGGCTGAAGCCGACGTTCGGGCTGGTGTCGCAGGTCGGGCACATCCCCGACCTCCCGGGCTTGCCGCGACTGGACTGGGTCCTCTCGACCAGCGGGCCGCTGGCGCGCACCATCGACGACGTGGCGCTGGCGCTGCGCGTGATCGCGGGACCGGACGGGGAGGACTCGACCGTGCCCCCGATCCGTCCGGGGCCGCCGCCGGCGGTCCAGCTCGGCGACCTGAAGCTGGCCTGGGCCTCGACGTTTGCCGGGGCGCCGGTCGCGCGGGAGATCGCCGCGGCGATGGAGGATTTCATCGAACGGCTCGGGCAGGCCGGCGTTCGGGTCGAGCCGGCGCTGCCCGACGTGAGTTTCGCCGAGCAGTGGGACACCTACCAGACCCTGTCCGCCAGCACCTGGCGGCTGCGCGCCCGGCTCGGGCTGATCAAGGAGATCGACGACGGTCAGCCCCCGCCATCCCCGGCCGAGGTCGCCCGGGCCATGGATCGTCGCGACCGGATCATCGCGCGCTGGGAGGCCTTCTTCACGAAGTGGGACGCGCTGCTGTGCCCGCCCTGCGTCACGCTCGCCTACCCGCACTGCCCGCCCGGCAGCCCGCTTGACGTCGACGGGCGGGAGGTGCCCTACGGCGCCGAAGCCCTCCTCTTCTACGAGTTCAACCTGACCGGGCACCCGGCGCTCGTCTGTCCCCTCGCCCTGTCCGAAGCGGGCCTCCCGATCGGCGTCCAGATGGTCAGCGCGCGCTGGGCCGACGAGAAGCTGCTGGCGATCGCGTCCGCGCTGCAGCCCTACCTGCGCACGGTCGCCCCGCCCCCCGCCTTCGCCTGACGGCGCTCATCGAGGAGCGCCCGCCGATCAGGGGCGGGCGGCGAGCTCGTCGGCTCGGCTCATCCCGACCTGGTCGCCGAGACGGGCCAGGTCCTGGCGAGCGTGCGCGATCAGATCGCGGTCGCCGGTGAGCGCCCCGAGCTCGAGCTCGGTCAGCGCCGCGTCCGGGACCATGCCCATCGAGCGGAGCAGCGTCCGCGCCTCGCGCAGGTCGTCGACATCTCCGCCTCGGGCCAGGGATCGGAGCCGATAGAGCTGGGCCATGACCGGCTTCAGCTCACGCCGGGCCGCGGAGGCCAGCCTGGCGTCGAGGTCCTCGGTGGACGCCGGGCAGAAGCGAGCAGCGGCCATGAACGACAGGCCACGCTCGATGGAGGCGATCGCCGCCGGGGCGGCATCCATCGTCTCGAGCAGGGTCGCGGCGGCCTCGGGGTCGTTGTTCATCACGGCCCGGCGGAGCGTCCAGTTGACGGTACCGCGGGGCCCGCCAGCCGGTTGTGAAGGAATCGCCAGCTGAAGGTGACGGATGAGCTCGCTGATCGCCGGGTCGTCGCCGCGCCGGCGCGCCACGTCGAGCGCGCACACCTCGCCGCGGATCGCGATCGCGGCCCACGGCCGGCCCACGATGTGCCACTCTCGGACGATGCGCAGGGCGTCGGCGATGGCCTCATCCCACCGCCCGGTCATGACGCAGATGGTCGATGCCCAGGCCGTCGCCAGCCAGGCCGAGGCGACCTGCTTGGTGTTGGAGCATTCGCGGATCGAGCTGCGCGCCGCCTCCAGGCTCTCTTCGAGCCGGCCGATCCCGCCGGCATAGGTCCCGACCATCTGCAGGCAGTCGAGGCGTTCCAGAAGCAGAGTCAGCCTGGGCAAGAGGTGGTTTCGCTCGAGGCTGCGCTCGTAGGCCGCCACGTGCTCGTTGCGCTCGGCGAGCGCCGAACACACTGCGTCGAGGGCGCCGCTCTGACCGTTCGGGTCATCCAGCCGCCGGTAGATGTCGTGGGCGCGCTCGGCTTCCGCGAGGCTCCGCGCCAGGGTCGCGGGCGCGTGGTCGCCGGACCAGAAAGGAAAGAAGGCGCGCGCCGTCAGGACGAGCGCGAGCACCCGGTCGTCCTGGGCTCGCTGGGCAAGCGTCAGCGCCTCGTCGTTGAGCGCCCGCCCGACCTCCTCGGTGGGGCGGACGTCGGGTGCCACCGATCCTTGCCAGCGTTGGACGACGGTGAGGTACTCACCGATCAGCCGGGCCCCGGTCGCGGGATCGCCGCCCAGCTGGCGCCAGAGCGCGATCGCCCTCTCGAAGGCGATCGCGGCATCATTTCCCATCCACAGGCCACGGCCGAGCTGCTCCTGCAGCTGCAGTTCCTCGTCGGGGGTCGCCAGCGCGATCGCATCCCGCAGCTGCTGGGCTGCCTCCGGGGAGGCGCCGGCGGCGACGGCCAGTCGGGCCGCCCGCGCCAGCCAGGTGATGGCGCTCTTCCGAACGGCTTCATAGGCCTCCGAGGACCCGGCGAGGGTCAGTCCCAGGCGGGCTTTGGTCGCCTCCAGGTAGTGCAACGCGATCAGCTCCGCGACCTGGTCGACCTGGCCGGCGGCAGTGCGCTCGAGGAGCGCCGCGACCGCGGCGTGGTCCTGCGCCCGCTTCGCCCGGGGCAGCGTCTGGTAGGCGACCTCGCGGATCAGGATGTGGCGGAACGTGTAGCGGTCGCCCTCCCCGGGCATGACCAGGTCGCGCAGCGCCATGGCTCGGAGCGCCCCGGCCACCTCCGTGGGCGGCCGGCCCGTGAGGGCTTCGACCACAGTGGCCGAGAACGACCGTCCCATGACCGCACCCGCCTCGAGCACGGTTCGTTCGTCTTTGGAGAGCAGGTCGAGACGGGCCAGCACCGTGCCGTGGACGGTCTCGGGCATGGTCCCGACCGCCCTCGCCACGGCGCTGTCGTCCTCGAGGTCGAGCTGGCGGTCCATGATGGCGCGCACCATCTCGCCGGCAAAGAAAGGGTTGCCATCGGCCCGCTCCACGACCAGCCGGCGCAAGGACTCCGGCGCCGCGCCTTCGAGGAGCTGATCCACGAGCGTTCCGATCGCACCGTCGTCCAGGGGCTCGAGGGCAACATTGAGGTAGTTGCGACGACCGCCTCCCCAGTGCGGGCGGCGATCGAGCAGCTCGGGCCGGGCGATGGACAGGATCAGCAGGGGACCGGTGCTTCTCGGTTGCATCACGTAGTCGACCAGGTCGAGCAGGCTGTCGGAAGCCCAGTGCAGGTCCTCGAAGGCGAGCACGAGCGGACCGCTCGAGGCCATCCGTTCGAGCAGCTCCTGCCAGGCGCTGAAGATGCGGTCGCTGTCCAGCGGCTGCGCCTGCTGGTGGGGTGCGACGGTCATGGCGATCATCCCGGCCCGCGCCGTGGCGTCCTCGGTCTGGCGCAGGAGCTGCATAACCCGCCGTTGGATCTCGTCGTGGTCGACCGGCCCCGTGAAATCGATGCCACCCAAGGTCGACAGCACCGCCCGCATCGGCCAGTAGGTCAGCGACTGGCCGTAGGGCAGGCACTGGGCGGTCGCCGCGCGCATCTCGGGATGGCGGCCACGCAGCTGGGCCAGGAACTCCTCCAGCAGCCGGGTCTTGCCGGTCCCGGCCGGCGCGGTGATCGTGACCAGGTAGGGACGCCGCTCGCTGAAGCAGCGGCGAGCCACCAGGTGCAGCTGTTCGAGGTCTGCCTCCCGGCCGAGGAAGGGGGTGGCGGCGACGCGCCGGGGCGCGCCCTGCCTGACGACCGGCCAGGCGGCAAGGGGAGCGGCCTTGCCCCGGGCGTCGATCTGCCGTGGCTCGCCGTAGACAAAGGAGGGAGCGGCGCGCCGCGTGCGCTCGCCGGCGAGGATCTCCTCGGGGCGGGCGGCCTGCTGCAGGCGGGCCGCGACATTGACGGCATCGCCGGTCACGAGCAGTTCGCGCTGGTTCCCCGAACTGGTCAGGGCCTCGCCGGTGTTGACGCCCACGTGCGGGCGCAGCCGGGCCAGCTCGGGATCGCCGGCGATCGACGAGCGCAGCAGGAGGGCCGCGGCCAGCGCCCGTTCGGCGTCGTCCCCGTGGGCTTGCGGCATGCCGAACACGGCCATCACGGCGTCGCCGATGAACTTCTGCACGGTGCCGCCGTGCCGTTCGATCACGTCGCGGGCTTTCTCGAAGTAGCCCGCCATGAGGACCCGAGCATCCTCGGGGTCGAGCTCCTCGCCGAGCGCGGTCGACCCGGTGACGTCCGCGAACAGGATCGTGACCAGCCGGCGCTCCTCGGCCATGCGGCGGATTGTACGGAACGGCCTCCCGGCGCGCCGAAGCCCCGAGCAAGAAGCCTCTCGGCCGGCAGTCATACCATCCATGCCTCGGCGCCGCTCGGATGGGCTCGCGGGCGACCTGTTCGACGCCTTCCGCACGGTTCCGTTTCCGGTCGCGGTCGGCGGCGCGATCGCCATCTTCCTCCTGATGTATTTCGCCGTGCCGGCCATGGCGACCGGGACCTGGGCGCCGATGGCAGCGGCCTTCGGTCATGTCTTCGCGTTCTTCTTCGCATTGGTCGCCATCGCCGGCGGTCTCGTCGGCCTCATCGAGCGCCGCGGGTGGCGCCGCCTTCTCGATCGACAGACCGGGACAGCGTCGATTCAGGCGGAGAGCTGGCAGGACTTCGAGGCCCTGGTTGCGGAAGCCTATCGGCGGCAGGGCTATCAGGTCACGATGCGAGGAGGACCGGTGCCGGATGGGGGCGTGGACCTCGAGCTACGGGGGCACGACGGACGGCTGATCGTGCAGTGCAAGCATTGGAAGGCACGCTCGGTCGGCGTCGAGCAGATCCGGGCCCTCTACGGGGTGCTTGTGCATGAGCATGCCGACGGCGCCATCCTGATGACCAGCGGATCCTATACGGATGAAGCCCGGACGTTTGCCGCCGGAAAGCCGGTGCAGCTCGTCGATGGCGACGCCCTCGAGGACCTGATCCGACGGGTCCGGAAGCCGGCCGCCGACGTCACACCGGAGCAGCCTGTCGCCGGACCTCCAGCAGTCCCTGGGTGCCCGAAGTGCGGCAAGCCGATGGTCACCCGGACCGCGCGCAGCGGGCGTTTCGCGGGCCAGCTGTTCTGGGGCTGCTCCGACTTCCCGACTTGCAACGGGACCCGCAAGGCCGCCTGACTCTCAAGCCCGGGCAGTGGCGCCGTTCCTGCTGAACGCCGCCCGCGCCTACTCGCTCCTGGTGCCGGCCGGCTTCATGACCCTGGCCGTGTGCGGGGCGGCCGGTGCCGCCTGGACCTGGTTGCGCGCGAGCAGGTAATAGGCGGGGATGGCGAAGACCAGGCCGACGATCCAGGCGATGTCGGCGCCGCCCATCGCCTTGGAGAGGGGACCCTGGAACACGGTCGTGTTCATGAAGGGGATCTCCAGGGCGAAGGTCACGAAGTAGACGAGCAGGCCGCGCCAGGCGAAATTGCCGAACGGCCCGGCGGGGTCGAAGAAATCGGCCGTCCGATACTTGCCGTGACGGACCAGGTAGAAGTCCGTCAGGTTGATCGCCGTCCACGGGACCAGGAAGTAGAGCAGGGCGGTCAGGTAGTTCTCGAACGAGGTCATGAAGTTGCCCGCCCCGGCGGTCGCGACCAGCAGGCTGATCACCGAGACGCCGCCGCCGACCGCGACCGGAAACGGAACCGTGCGGAAGGCGTCGAACAGGTCGCCCGCGAGCCCATCCGAGCGGCGCCGAGGCATGGATGGTATGAC
>DASQGL010000107.1:0-2710 GCA_035632635.1 Candidatus Limnocylindrales bacterium | reverse complement strand
ACCTGGGTCGGGGCAGCTTCGGCGACCCGGTCGTCCTGCTCCAGGCACGGCTTAGCCAGCTCGGCTATTTCACCTACCCGGACGACACCGGCTATTTCGGCGATGCCACCTTCGGCGCGGTCTACAGCTTCCAGCAGGCGCGCGGGCTCGTGAACTCCGGGGTCGCCGACGCCGCCACGGTCATCGCGCTGAACGCCTGTGATGGGCGATGCGCGGACCTGCCGCTGCCCGGGGCGGCCGTCACCGGCCGGTGAGCGCCGCCCGGACTCCCTGGAGCAGCGCCCGCACGCCGCGCACGAGATCCTCGTCGGGCGTGTCCTCTTCGGGCGCGTGGCTGATCCCGCGATGGCTGGGCACGAACAGCATGGCGCTCGGCACGTGCCGCGCCATGACCTGCGCGTCGTGCCCGGCCCCGCTCGCGAGATGGACCACCGGCTCGTCGAGCGATCGGCAGGCCTGCTCGAAGGCGCGCATCAGGGCCGCATCCATGCGGGCGGGCGGGATCCGGGAGCGGAGTGCCGTCTCCGCCGTGCACCCCTCCTGTTCGCAGACCGCGCGCAGCCGGTCCGCAAACGCATCGAGGATGTGATCGATCACGCCTTCATCGAGATGCCGCACCTCGAGGTCGAAGGCGGCCCGCCCCGGGACCACGTTGATCGCTCCCGGTTCGAAGCCGATCACGCCGACGTTGGCCACCGCCTCGGCGTCGATCTCCTGGACCAGCTCACGCAGCCCGGCAATCGCGCGCGCCGCCGCGCGACCGGCATCGCGGCGGAGCCGGAAGGGGGTCGTGCCCGCGTGGTTCTGCTCCCCGGCGATGCGCACCTGCTGCCGGTGCACCCCCACGATGCCGGTGACGACGGCGAGCCGCGAGCCGGCGGCCGCCATCCGCGGGCCCTGCTCGATGTGCAGCTCGAGGTAGGCGGCGACCTGGTCGCGGTGGCCGGCGGCCTCCGGCATGCGGTCGAGATCGACGCCGGCCCGGCGCAGAACCTCGGGCGCCGGGACGCCCTCCCGATCACGGGCTGCCCGTAAGCGGGAGATGTCGAGGTCGCCGGCCAGGGCTTTGCTCCCCAGCAGCCCCTCCCCGAAGCGAACCCCTTCCTCGTCCGCAAAGGCGACCGTCTCGACCCTCAAGGCGAGCGGGTCGTGCGACTCGTGCAGCGACCGGAGCACCTCGAGAGCCGCGATCACGCCGTAGGCGCCGTCGAGGCGGCCGCCGCGGGGCACGCTGTCGGCGTGCGATCCCACGAGAAGGAAGGGTCCGCTGCTGTCCGGGTGGTGGCCGAACACGTTGAGCGCCTCGTCGGTCCGGGCCTCCAGCCCGCTCTCGCGCAACCGCGCGGCCAGCCAGCGCCGGCCCTCGACGTCGGCCGGCGACCAGGCCAGGCGATCGAGGCCGCCGTCGGGCCGTCCCCCGATCCTGGAGAACGCCCGCATGTCCTCCAGGAAGCGCGCCGCGTCGATGTCGGTCATGCCCGCGCCCGGACGGGATCGAAGGGCGCGCAGCGGAGGAAGTGGCCGCGCCCGGGCTCGGCCAGGACCACGCCGTCGCGATAGATCACCTCACCGCGGCTGATCGTCATCCGCACCCGCCCCTTGACCCGCAGCCCTTCGTAGGGCGAGAAGCCGGCGGCGCTGTGCAGCTCGGCGTCGGTCAGCATGCGCGCGGGCTCCGGATCGAAGAGCACGACGTCGGCGTCGAAGCCGGGCGCCAGGTCGCCCTTGACTCCCCAGAGCCCGAAGACTCGCGCGGGGTTCTCGCAGAGGACGCGCACCATGGTGGCCAGGTCGATGCGATCCGTGTGGACGCCGAACGTGTAGAGGAGGAGCAGGGAGGTCTCCACCCCCGGGACCCCCGGGCTCACCCGGGTGAAGTCGTTTACGCCGGCGCGCGAGGCGAGCGAGAATCCGCAGTGGTCGCTGCCCACGGTTGCGATCGACCCGCGTCGCAGCTGCTCCCACAGCCCGTCGACCATGCGGCGATCGCGCAGCGGCGGCGTCATCGTGAAGCGGGCCGGCTGCGGGCCGCCGTAGACCGACTCGTCGAGGACGAGGAAATGCGGGCAGGTCTCGGCGACCGCCCGGACACCCTGCCGCCGGGCTTCGCCGACGAGATCGACGGAGTCCGGGACGGAGAGGTGCACGAGATAGACGGGCGACCCGGTCGACCGGCTGAAGGTCAGCGCCCGGGCGACCGCCTCGGTTTCGGCGATCGCGGGGCGGGCTGCACCGAAGAACTCGAGCGACGTCTGCCCGGCGGCCGCCAGCTCGGCCTTCCGGCCTTCCAGGATGGCGTCGTTCTCGGCGTGCACCTGGACCAGCAGCCCGGCGCCGCCCGCCCGCTCCATCAGCCGGTACCAGGTCCAGTCATCCATGTAAAAAATGTCGTCGCGGTAGGTGGTGTAGATCTTTGCGCTCGTCACCCCGGCCTCCACGAGCCGCTCGAGGTCCCGTTCCCAGCCCGGGTACAGCCGGTTGATGTTCAGGTGCATGCCGTAATCGACGGCGGTCTGCCCGTCGATCAGGCGGCGGCGGGCGTCGAGCGTCTGCAGGAACGTCTCGCCCGGCTGCTGCGGCGCGAAGTCGAGGTAGGTCGTGACCCCGCCGGCCGCCGCCGATCGCGAGGCGCTCGCGAAGTCGTCCGCCGTCCGGACCCCGCCGGCGTTCAGCATGAAATGCGTGTGGGGGTCGACGACGCCCGGGAGCA
>DASQGL010000106.1:0-9459 GCA_035632635.1 Candidatus Limnocylindrales bacterium | reverse complement strand
CGTCTACATCGCGCCACCGGACCGGCACCTGCTGGTCAACCCGGACGGCACGCTGGCGCTCTCGCACTCGGAGCTGGTGCACTTCGTGCGACCATCCGCGGACCTCCTCTTCGAGTCCGTGGGCGCCAGCTACAAGGCGCGGGCCATCGCGGTCGTCCTGACCGGGACCGGCAGCGATGGGTCGATGGGCGTGCGGGGGATCAAGAAGATGGGTGGGACCGTGATCGTGCAGGACGAGGAGTCGTCACAGTTCCTCGGCATGCCCACGGCGGCGATCAAGACCGGCGACGTGGATTTCGTCCTGCCGCTGGACGAGATCGCGTCCGCACTCCAAGCGCTGGTCGTCTCGGGGACGAAGCCATGACGGACGAGCCCCGCGAGGATTTCGAGCAGCTCCTCGGATTCCTCCGCGAGCATCGGGGGTTCGATTTCACCGGCTACAAGCGCTCGACCCTGATGCGCCGGGTGAGCAAGCGGCTGGGACAGATCGGCGTCGGCACCTACGCCGAGTACCTGGTGTACCTCCAGGCGCACCCCGAAGAGTTCACGCTGCTCTTCAACACGATCCTGATCAACGTCACCGGCTTCTTCCGCGATCCGGCGGCGTGGGACTTCCTCCGCACCGAGATCGTTCCGCGACTGCTCGCCGACAAGAAGGACGAGGGGATCCGGGTCTGGAGCGCGGGCTGCGCCAGCGGCGAGGAGGCCTACAGTGCGGCGATCATGCTGGCCGAAGCGCTCGGGCTTGCCCAATACCGCGAACGGGTCAAGGTGTACGGCACCGACGTCGACGAAGACGCGCTCGCGCGAGCCCGTCACGGCGCCTACACGGAGCGTGACCTGGCGGAGGTCCCGCCGGCGCTTCGCGAGCGGTACTTCGAGGAGAACACAGGCCAGCACCTGTTCCGGACCGACCTGCGGCGGACGCTCATCTTCGGCCGCCACGACCTCGTCCAGGACGCCCCGATCTCGCGCATCGACCTGCTGATCTGTCGCAACACGCTGATGTACTTCGAGACCGCGGCGCAGAGCAGGATCCTGGCCCGCCTGCACTATGCGCTCCAGGACCGCGGGTACCTGTTCCTGGGCAAGGCGGAGATGCTGCTCAGCCGGGACTCGTTGTTCGTGCCGGTCGCCCTCAAGCAGCGGATCTTCAGCCGGGTTCCCGGGAGCCGGATCCCGGAACGGCTGGCGGTGCTGGCGCAGGCCACAAGCGCCCCAGCCGCACCGGCTGAGGAGGCATCGGAGCTCAAGCGGCTCCTCGTGCTGACGCCGGACGCGCTGCCCCTGGCCCAGCTTGTGGTGGACGCGAGCGGCTTTCTGGCCCTGGCGAACCGGCGGGCCAGAGACCTGTTCGGAGTGTCAGCCGCCGACCTGGGGCGGCCGTTCCAGGATCTCGAGGTCTCCTTCAGGCCACTCGAGCTCCGATCCCGCATCGAACAGGTGTCGAAAGAGCGTGAGCCCGTCCAGGCGGCCGCCGTCGAGCGAGGGACGCTGCGCCTCGACGTGGACATCACGCCGATTCTCGACCACGAGAATCTGCTCGGCGTCAGCGTTTGCTTCACGGACGTCACGAGATACCACGAGCTGCGACGTGACCTCGATCGATCCAAGCAGGAGCTGGAGACCGCCTCGGAGGAGCTGCAGTCCACGAACGAGGAGCTGGAGACGACCAACGAGGAGCTGCAGTCGACCGTGGAGGAGCTCGAGACGACCAATGAGGAGCTGCAGTCCAGCAACGAAGAGCTCGAAACCATGAACGAGGAGCTGGAGTCGACGAACACCGAACTGCAGACCATCAACACCGAGCTTCATCAGCGGAGCAGCCAGCTGGACGACGTCAACCTGTTCATGGAGCGAATCCTGGGCGGCCTTCGCGTGGGGGTTGCCGCCCTGGATCATGACCTGCGGGTCGCGCTCTGGAACCACCGGGCCGAGGACCTGTGGGGCCTGCGCTCGGGGGAGGTGGTCGGTCACCCGCTGCTCGGGCTCGACATCGGCCTTCCCGTCGGCCAGCTCACCGAGCCGATCCGGCAGTGCCTTCGGGGCCAGGACGGCTTCACGCAGGTGACCCTGGAGGCGGTCAACCGGCGCGGCCGGGCCGTGCGTGTTCAGGTGCAGTGTTCGCAGATGCCGACGGTCGACCCGGAGCGGCCTGGCGTGATCGTGATGATGGAGGAGCTGACCCCGCCCCGAGCCTGATAAGGGGCGGTGCGCGGGCGGTCGCGTCAGCGCGTCGGGACCGCAGGGTGGCGAATCAGGTCGCCGGGATCCCGGTACATGAGGCCGTCGAGGCGCGCCTGCAGGTTCGCCCGAGCCCGCCGGCTGTTCCAGCCGAGGATGCCGCAATACGCGTCGAACGACCGCCCGTCGAAGAAGCGCCTGGCGTCCTCCCGGTAGACATCGTGGTGCAGGTCCATGACGGCCTGCCGCACGACCGATTCGGCCAGCGCGCGAAAGATCTCGACCGGAAGCCGCCGTGCCCGAAACACCCTCTCGTCGACCATGCCCATCCGCAACCGGTGTACGGCACGCCGCGCAAGAATTGCAGCAAGACGTATTGGGCTCAAGTCGCCGGCGGGGTGCGCCTAGTAGACGATGACCGGTGTGCCGACCGGGGTCCAGCTCCACAGCCAGGGCATGTTTCGGGGCGGGACGTTGACGCAGCCGTGGCTGCCGTTGTCGTCTCCGAACGGATCGTAATGGGGAAACTGAGTCCCCGGACCGTAGTAGGCGCGCCAGGACGAGTCGTGGATGCCCGCGCCCCCGTCGAACCACATGACCGTCCGCACCGGCGTGTCGGGGTACCAGTAGGGGGAGCCCTTCGGCCAGGGGGAGTGCATGGTGAACGGGGACTGCTTGGAGTAGACCTTGAAGGTTCCGGTATCGGTCTCGA
Source organism: Candidatus Limnocylindrales bacterium (assembly GCA_035632635.1). GTDB lineage: Bacteria > Chloroflexota > Dormibacteria > CF-121 > CF-121 > CF-120. The sequence goes on along the minus strand of DASQGL010000106.1, from coordinate 6,563 downwards.
GCCCGGGCCGCCCGGTGGTGACGAGCGTCTGGTAGACGGGCTGGCCGCGTTCGTAGGCGATCAGCAGCTGGTCCTTGAGCGAGATCACGATCGCCTTTTCCGGCAGCGTGGAGGTCATCGCCCCCTGCAGCTCCTGGCCCCGCGCCTTCAGGTTCCCTGCGATCCGCTCGAAGGCCGCGGTGCCGCTGGCACTGGCCATCTGGGCGGCCAGGCCGTCCACGTGGGCCTGGATCACGGAGACGTCCAGCTGGAAGAGGCCGGCGATCTTGAGATCGGAGCGAACCTGGGCCAGCGCGTCGTTCGCGCTCTTGCTGGCGATCACTGGATCGCCGTGGTCGATGGCGGCCACCTGGGCGGCGAACTGACCCGCCACCGCGTTCGTCGTCTGCTGGTCGGCGATGATCAGAGCCAGCTTGCTCATCGGCGCCTTGAGCTGGAGGCTGAGATCGCGATAGTCCAGCACGCTCGTCGCCTGGTTCAGGCTCCGGGTCAGGGATCCGGCGAGCGGCAGCAAGGGCTTCAGCGAGGCGTCGTCGACGCCGATCTGCTGGGCCCGGGAGAGATCCCCGATGAAATGGACCAGGCTGTCCTGGGCGGCGGTCCGCGTCTGACCCAGCAACGACGCCTCGCGGTCCTTGAGGAGGCCAACGAGCGCGAGCTCCTGGCTCGAGGCCTGGTTGAAGAAATCGATGCGGGCCCGGTTGAACGGCGCACTGCCCCCGGGCGCCGTCGCCTCGACGATCGTCCGGTCCTGGCGCCGGAGGTCCTGGAGCTCAGACGCGGTCATCCCGAAGGCCTGGGCGTGAGTGAGTTCGTCGAGCGCCTGCTGGCGCGCCGACTGGTAGGCCGACTGGGCCACGACCTCACGCTGGTCCTGGATCAGGATGAAGCCGAGCACGAGCGCGAAGCCGGCGGCCACGACCCCGGCGTGAATCGCGAACCGCTTGGCGATACTCAGAAGAGCTGTCATCGGAGGTGTCAACGCATTCTACCGAGGTCCTGCACGCGGAGTAAACGGCCGAATGGGCGAAAAGTAACGCCGGCGAGGGCGTTGCCGGGAGGGCGGTGGGCGCGAAAGCCTGTGGTAAGATGGGCGCCGCTTTGGCCACCCCCGCCACCTCCGTCACCCTCAACCTGGAGCCCCGCGAGCGGCGCGGACGGGCCGTCCGGGCGCTGCGCCGGGCCGGCCAGCTGCCGGCGGTCGTCTACGGCCACAAGGTGGACGCCGTCTCGGTCGCGGTGGACGGGCGGGAGTTCCTGAAGGCGTTCCAGAAGGTCGGGCGCAACCAGTTGCTCGATCTGCAGATCGGCTCCGAGCCGGTCCGCAAGGCGCTGGTGCGCGAGGTCCAGCGGAGCCCGCGCCACGGCGACCTGCTGCACGTCGACTTCTACCAGGTGAACCTGACCGAGAAGATCGAGTCGGAGATCCCGATCGAGTTCGAAGGCGAGATCGAGATCGTCGCCAAAGGGGAGGCCGACCTCCTCCGGGGCCTGCACCAGCTGCGCGTCGAGGCGCTCCCGACCGACCTGCCGCCGGTGATCAGCGTCGACATCTCCGGCCTGAAAGAGGTGGATGACGAGATCCGGGTCAAAGACCTCAAGCTGCCCGCGGGCGTCGAGGCGCTGGACGACCCCGAGGACCTGATCGTCAAGGTCCACGAGCACCGCGAGGAGGTCGAGGAGGCGCCGGCCCCGGCCGCCGCCGCCGAGGTACCGACCGTCGCCGAGACCGAAGGGGCGCCGGGTGCCGAGGCGCCCGCCGAGGGGACCGAGACGCAGGGGTAATCCCCGGACCGACCGTAGAATGGCGCCATGTTCGGCGCCATCTCGGACTTCTGGAGCCAGAACCAGAATGCGACCTGGGTCCACTTCCTCGAGGGCTTCATCCTCTTCACCCTCATCGTGGTGGTGTCCGGCTACATCCGGCGCTTCGCCAGGCGCCAGTTCAAGCGGGCGGGGGTCGATCCCCAGGTCAGCGTCCTCGCCGTTCGCCTCATCTACCTGGCCAGCCTGGTGGTCGCCGTCATCGCCTTCTTTTCGGTCGCCCTCAACAACGCGGCGCTCGTCTTCGGGAGCTTCGGCGTCTTCGCCCTGGCGTTCAGCCTGGCGTTCCAGGACATCCTGAAGAACTTCATCGCCGGGGTCTTCCTGCTGCTGGAGCGGCCGTTTCGGATCGGCGACGAGATCACGGCCGACAATCACACCGGCGTGGTCGAAAACGTCGAGATGCGGACGACGACGCTGCGAACCGAGGAAGGCGAGGAGGTCCTCATCCCGAACTCCCTCGTCTATACCAGCACGATCGTGAACAGGACCCGGTTCCCCGCCCGGCAGTTCACGGTGGCCACCAAAGTCCCGGACTCCGTCCCGCTCGACGGCCTCGCGGACCGCGTTCGCGACCGGGTGAAATCCCTCAAAGAGATTCTCGCGGACCCGCCGCCGATCGTGGTGGTCGCGCCTGCCGCTGACGGCGGGGTGGCGCTCGAGGTCCGCTACTGGCTCGATTACCGGCAGCACGACCCCCTCAGCGTCCGCAACGCGGTCAGCCAGGTCGTGGTCCGCGAGCTCCAGGCCGGCTCGGCGACACCGGCCCGGTCCTAGCGCTAGCCCTCAGCCGGCCAGCGCGGGGATGATCTCGGTGCCGAACCGCTCCAGCGGGGTCAGCTCGTGGGCATTCGGCATGTTGACGATCACGTGCTCGATGCCTTCCTGCTGCTGTCCGCGAAGGCGGTCGATCACCTCCGCTGGCGTCATGTGGCGGTCTCGCAGGTCGACCTCGACAAGGGAGGTCTTCTCGATCGTCGCGTAGTCGCGGCCGGTCGCCTCGCAATGCTCCTTCAGGATCGCGAGCTTGCGCGCGCTCTCGCCCGGGTCGGGCACCAGGATGTTACAGGCGTCGCCGTAGAGCGCGACGAGCCGGAGGGTGCGCTTCTCGCCGTTGCCCCCGATCATGATCGGCGGGTGGGGACGGGCAAGCGGCATCGGATTCGTGAGCGGCTCCCGGAGCCGGTAATGCCGGCCTTCGAAGGGCTCGACCCGGCCGGACCACATGAGGCGGGCGATCCGCAGGGTCTCTTCCAGGCGCTCGAAGCGCTCGCCTTTCGGCGGCCAGGGGACGCCGAGGCCGACCGCTTCCCGCTCGTACCAGGAGGCCCCGATGCCGAGGTAGGAACGGCCGGAGGCGAGCACGTCCAGCGTGGTCGCCGTCTTGACCAGGAGCCCCGGGTGTCGGTAGATGACCCCGGTCACCATCGCGCCCAGCCGCACGCGCTCCGTCCTGGCGGCGAGGAAGCCGAGCGTCGTGTAGGCCTCCAGCATGGGCTGATCCGGTCCGTCCCAGCCGGTCTCGGGGGGCAACTGGAAGAAATGGTCCATCACGAAGACGCTGTCGAAGCCGGCGTCCTCCGCGGTTGTCGCGATCGCGCCGAGCTTCGCGCGAATGGCCGCCCCACCGCCCGGCCAGCTGAAAGACGGGAGCTGCAGCCCGACCCGCATGGGCGGATTCTATGGCCGTGGTGTCGGGCGACGCGAACGCGAACTCGCGTTTGCGGCGGTAGCCGGGTGGAGCGCCGGCAGGTCTACCCGGCGGGCACCGACGCCGGCCGCTCGACCACCGGCCGGACCTCGACAGTGGCGCCGGACGGCCAGGTGCGGGCCAGTTCGAGCGCCTCGTCCAGGTCGCGGACCTCGACGATCGCGTAGCCGCCGATCGACTCCTTGGCTTCGAGGAACGGCCCGGCGGTGACGACGGGCTTGCCACTGTCGAACCGGACGGTGGTCGCCGTGTCGTCCGGCTGGAGTTCGTTCCCCTCGACGATCCTGGTGTGGTTGCGCTCGAACCACTCGTTGATCCGCCCGTAGGCTTCCTGACGCGCCGACTCCGACAGCTCCTCCCACCCGCCCTTGCGCCCAACGAACATCAGCATGTACTTCATGGGCATCCTCCCTGTGGTCGATTATGGCCTCTCCTGACGACGACGAACGGCACGGCCGGCAATCGACAGGGCCGCCCCGGGTATCGTTGACGCGTGGCCCAGGAGTCGCTCTTCCCCTCGCGGGGGGCGCCGCCGCCGTCGAAGGACCAGCCGCTGGCCGCCCGGATGCGGCCGCGCGGGCTGGACGAGTTTGTCGGGCAGGAGCACCTGGTCGGGCCCGACCACGAGCTGCGCCGGGCGATCGAGGAGGATCGGGTCGGGTCGATGATCCTGTGGGGACCGCCTGGGAGCGGCAAGACCACCCTCGCCCGGCTGGTGGCCAGCGCGACCTCATCCCATTTCGTTCCGCTCAGCGCGGTCAGTGCCGGCGTCGCCGACCTCCGGCGCCACATCGAGGAGGCGCGCGTTCGGCGGGTCCAGGGGGGCACACGGACGATCCTGTTCATCGACGAGATCCACCGATTCAACAAGGGGCAGCAGGACGCCGTGCTTCCGTTTGTGGAGGAAGGCGTCATCACGCTGATCGGCGCCACCACGGAGAACCCGTCCTTCGAGGTCAACGCTGCCCTGCTGTCGCGCACGCGCGTGTTCGTCCTGCGGGCGCTCGACGACGCGGACGTCGAACTGATCGTCGACCGGGCGATGCAGGATCCCGAGCGGGGCTACGGCGGGCGACCGGTCGATCTGGACGAAGCGGCGCGGGCCGCGCTGGTGCGGGTTGCGAATGGCGACGCGCGGGTGGCCTTGAACGGGCTGGAAGCGGCGGTGGCGCTGGCTCGACCGACCGGCGGCCGCCGGCAGGTCACCGCGACCCTGGTCGAGGAGGCGATGCAGCGGCGCAACCTGCTCTACGACCGCGCCGGCGAAGAGCATTACAACATCATCTCGGCCCTGCACAAGAGCCTGAGGGACAGCGATCCGGACGGGTCGCTGTACTGGTTGGGGCGGATGCTGGAGGCGGGCGAGGACCCGCTCTACGTGGCGAGGCGGCTGGTGCGGTTCGCGTCGGAGGACGTGGGGATGGCCGACCCCGCCGCGCTGCAGCAGGCGGTCGCGGCCCAGCAGGCGGCGCACTTCATCGGCATGCCCGAGGCGAACCTCGCGCTGGCCCAGGCCGTCGTCTACCTCGCGACTGCCCCCAAGAGCAACGCCCTGTATGCGGCCTATTCCGCGGTGCGCGAGGACGTGGAGCGGACCCGCGCCGATCCTGTGCCGCTGCACCTGCGCAACGCCCCGACGCCGTTGATGAAGCAGATCGGGTACGGGCGCGGGTACAAGTACGCCCACGACTACGAGGGCGCCCAGGTCGATCAGCAGCACCTCCCGGACGCGTTGAAGGACCGCACCTACTATCACCCGACCGACCGGGGCTACGAGCGGACGATCAGGGAGCGCCGTTCCGCAGGGCAATCGACCGGCCGTGCCAGGGAAGACCCTCCGCCTGCGCCAGCGGATCCGAAACGCTGACCATCGCCGCGGTCGCCGCGGGGAAGACCGCCTGCACCTGGATCATGCGGCCGAACGCCTCGACGCCGAGCGGGCCGTAGGACCGGGCGCTCCCCCCGGTCGGCAGCACGTGGTTGGCCCCGGTCGCGTAATCGCCGGCGGCCGGCGCGCTGCTGGGGCCGAGGAAGACCGACCCGACCTGCGAGATCGACGGCAGCCATCGCTCGGCCTCCTGGCAGTGGAGAGCGAGATGCTCGGGAGCGAAATCGTCCGCGAACCGGATCGCCTCCCCCATGCCCGCCGCCGTGAGCACGCGCAGGCGCGGTGAGGCGACGTCGGCAAGCATGGCATCGATGGTGGTGGCGACGGCGGCGCTGGTCGACACGAGGATGCCGAGCGCATCCGGCGAATGCTCGGTCTGCGCGCGCAGGTCGGCAGCCAGCCACTCCGGTGGAGTCGACCCGTCCGTCACGATGACCAGCTCGGAGGGGCCCGCCGGCATGTCGATGGCGACGTCGCCGGTGACGAGGACCTTGGCCGCGGTCACGTAGGCGTTCCCGGGTCCGAAGATCTTGTCGACCCGGGCGATGGTTTCGGTGCCGTACGCCATCGCGGCGATGGCCTGCGCCCCGCCGACCCGGTGCACCTGGGTGGCGCCGGCCATGGCCGCCGCCGCCAGCACGACGTCGGGCAGCCGTCCGTCAGGTTGCGGCGGCGAACAGAGCACGACCTCGGGGCATCCCGCGATGCGGGCGGGGACCGCCATCATCAGGACCGACGACGGATACCGGGCGCGCCCGCCGGGCACGTAGAGGCCCACCCTCCGAAACGGCCGCCACTCGCGCCAGACCCGGGCGCCCGCGACCGGCTCGGCGGCGGGCTCAGCCGGCAGCTGAACCCGGTGCACGGCCTCGATCCGGCGCATCGCCTCACGCAGCGCGTCTCGCAGGGACGGGTCGACGCGGTCGCCCGCGGCGCTGACCTCTGAGGGACTGACCCCGGAGGTGCCGAGCGTCGCGCCATCGAAGCGGCGGGTGTATTCGGTGACGGCGGCGTCGCCCCGGCGCCGGACGTCGGCGATGATGGCGGCCACCACCTCGCGAACCTCGGACGGGAAGGGCTTCCGTTCGAGCAGCGCCCGGTAGGCGTCACTTCCGGGTTGGGGGAGGTTCGAGATCATGA
>DASQGL010000105.1:0-1583 GCA_035632635.1 Candidatus Limnocylindrales bacterium | reverse complement strand
AGCCTGACGGCCCGTGCCCTCACCCGTGTTGGGGCTACCTCTCTTTATACGCAGCGGCTCGTCCGTTCAACCTCACTTGCCATACTCCTCGTCGCTGACGTGCGGGCCCCAGGTCGCGCTGTTGCCCTTCTCGTCGACGTCGACCAGCGAGAGGTGGGTCATGAAGCGATTGGGCGCCGCGCCGTGCCAGTGATCCTCGCCCGGCTCGAAGACGACGCGATCGCCAGGATAGATCACCTCCAGTGGGGCCCCCCGCCGCTGGGCGCGCCCCACCCCCTCGGTGACGTAGATGGTCTGCCCGTTTGGGTGCGTGTGCCAGGCGGTGCGCGCCCCGGGGGTGAAGTGGACGCTGGTCGCATTCAGGCGCGAGGCCCCGGACGGCGCGGCGATGGCGTCGATGTAGACGGCGCCGGTGAACCAGCCGCTCGGCCCTCCCATCGTCTCGACCTGGTTGCGTGTGATCTTCATGGTCTTTCTCCTTGTCGTCCTCCGATCGATGATGTGGCGTGGGGACCTCGCTTCCTGCCAGGCCGGTCCGGAACGACCCAGATCTTGCCGGCGGTCTCGTGGCTCATCGTCAGATCTCGATCACGGGCGCGCAACCGCATCGTCCGCCCGATCTCGTCGACCTCGAGGATGCGCACCGCCGTCCTGGGCACCAGGCGGCGCGCCTCGAGATAGTGGAGGAGGGCCGGCGCCTCGCGTTCCGCGACTTCGGAGATGCGGCTGATCCTGGCCGCCGCCCCGCTTCGAAGCTGGGAGAGCCGCCGTTCACGGGGATTCGGTCGGGCGGAGCCGGGAATCGGGTTGCCGTGCGGGCAGGTGGTCGGCCGTCGCAGCAGCTGATAGAGGCGATCCTCGACCTGCTGGGAGACGGCGTGCTCGAGTCGTGCCGCTTCGGTATCGGCCGCCACCCAGTCCAGGCCGAGGACCTCGCTGAGCCAGCGCTCGGTGATCCGGTGGCGGCGCACGACGCTCGCGGCCGCCTGGTCGCCTCGCCTGGTCAGTTCGATCTCTTTGCCGGAGGTGATCCGGACCATGCCGTCGCGGATCATGCGCCGGACCGCGACCGTCACCGTGGGCCGGCTGACACCGAGCCAGTCCGCCAGGCGGGCACTGCGCACGCTTTCGCCTTCGCCCCGAATGTAATAGATGGCTTCCAGGTAGTGGGAGATCACCTCGGAGGGGCTTCCGCCATCCGCCGGCGGGTGGGTGTTAGCATGGTCTAAGTTTGATCTTGGCATCGACTAATCCCCTGATATGACCCAGACTCCGGCCCTCATTCTAGGCGGGGATGTGGGCGTGACCCTCGGTCGCACCCTGCGGAAGTCCGGCCGATGAGCGAAGTCCAGACCCTCATCCTGGGGCTGATCGCGGGCGTCACCATTCTGCTCGGCCTGCCGGTCGGGCGGCTCCGGGCCCCGCGTCCCGGTCTGCGCCAGTTCCTCAACGCGCTGGCCGCCGGGATCCTGATCTTCCTGATCTGGGACGTCCTCGCCCACGCCTGGGAGCCGATCGACCGCGCGCTTGGCAATCTCCACGCCGGAAGCGGCGGGATTGGACCGGTGCTGGGCTACGGGGCG
>DASQGL010000104.1:0-2579 GCA_035632635.1 Candidatus Limnocylindrales bacterium | reverse complement strand
CGGACGGCCGCGATGTTCATCCGCAGGTCGAGCTGGCCGATCGCCATCACGAGGCGGTCGAACGGAAAGGCGGGCAGCAGCGTCATGTTGTGGAAGTAGACGCCGAACGCGTTGGCCAGGGTGTCGAAGCCGCTATCCTCGACCACCGCGCTGACCCGAGGATCATGGGCTGCCTCCTCGACCACCGTGGAGGCCCCCATCGAGTAGCCGAGCAGCGCGATCGGACCCGGGTCCTGGCTCCGGGCGAAGGTGACCGCGGCGCGGACGTCGTCGGGCTCCTGCCATCCGATCGTGGTGTAGTTGCCGTCCGACTGCCCGTGGCCGCGCAGGTCGAAGAGCAGCAGGTTGTAGCCCGCCTGGTGGAGGTAGTCGGCGCGGCCCATCGGCTCCCGGCGGCTCGAGGTCCAGCCATGGACCATGATCACGGTCTCGTGCCGGAGGCCGGGGATCCACCACCCGCGCAAGGTGAGTCCGGCACTATCCTTGAAGCTGACATTGCGGTAGGCCCAGCCGTTCGCGGACGGCGGCGGACCGACCGACCAGTGCCGGGGGTGCAGCGTGATGTGCTCCAGGCCGAACGATCCGACCGTCCAGATCGCCAGCAGGACGGCGATCGTCTTGAGCGCCCGGGAAAGCCAGCGTCGGGTCGGGGCAGGCACAGCGTTTCTGGTTGTTCCCGTGGGGCCGGGCTTCAAACCCGGCAGCGGAGGCCTGCGCGCCGGGCGTGCGGGACCAGCGGCGGATCGGGGCGGGCCGTTCGACCCTAGGCCGGGGGACCGTCCGGCGACAGGATGAGCGTGGTGACGTCCATGGCGGCGCACGCATCGACCGCGCCGGCGGCGGGCCGCGGGCACGTCCACTGGGTGGACTGGCTCAAGGTGCTCGCCGTGCTGGGGGTCTTCTACTACCACAGCGCGATGCCGTTCGTGCTCGCGCCCTGGATGATCACGAACCAGGATCGGAGCGTGGTCCTGACCGTGATCGCGGGAACCGGCTTCTACTTCGGGATGCCGCTGCTCTTCCTGCTCAGCGGCGCCGCCAGCTCGTTTGCGGTTCGCTCGCGGACCACGGCCGCCTTCCTGCGGCTTCGGTTCACCCGGCTCGTGATCCCGATGATCGCCGGCTTCCTCATCCTGAGTCCCATCCAGGCCTACTTCGTGCTGGCCAGCAAGGGGACGGCGGAGCCGCTCTGGCAGTACTACCCGCACTTCTTCACCACCATGCAGTGGTTCTGGAACCCGCGCTGGTTCGGCACCTATGGCTACCATCTCTGGTTCCTCGCCTTCCTCTTTCTCTACTCCGTGCTGATCGTGCCGCTGATCGTGCTCGCCCGCCGGCCGGACGGGCGCCGCTCGCTCAGCCGCTTCGCCGACCTGTGCGACCGGCCCCTGGGGCTGCTCCTCTTCGTGGTCCCACTGGTCCTGGTCCAGATCGCGCTGCGCGCGCGCTTCCCCTGGTACCAGGACTGGACCGACTTCCTCTACCTGTTCGTCTTCTTCGCCTGCGGGTACGTGATCCTTACGCAACCGCGTTTCGAGGACATCATCGCCCGTCGCGCCGGAGCGCTCTTCCGGTTCGCGCTCGGGCTGGCCGTGCTGTTCACCCTGGTGACCGGTCCGGACCTGATCCGGCATTGGGAGCTCACCCCCAGCTTCAGCGTCGGGTGGGTCGCGTACCAGGTCGTGCGAACGACGGGGATCTGGGCGCTCGTGGTCGCGCTGCTCGCTTTCGGCATCCGTCACCTGGATTACCGGACCCGTCTGCTCGACTATGCGAGCGAAGCGGTGATGCCCTTCTACGTGCTGCACCACCCGGTGATCGTCGTAATCGGCTCGTTCGTGCTCCAGGCGAACGCGAACCTCTGGGTGAAGCACGCGGTCCTGACGACCACGGCGCTGGCCTGTACGCTCGTGATCTACGAGCTCGGCGTCCGGCGGTTCGCGCCGATGCGCTGGTTCTTCGGCATGCGTCCGCTGCCACGTCCCGCCAGGCCGGCAGAGCCCATCACGCCGGTCCGGTTGGCGCTCGGAGGCAGCCATGCGTGAGACGGCCGACCGGCCGGCACCAGTCGGAGCCAGCGCCGTCGCGCCGACGACCATCTCCCTCTTCCTGCAGCAGGCCGAGCTGCTGGGGGACCGCCCCATGCTGCACCACTACCGCGACGATCGCTGGCAGGCGATCTCCTGGGTGAGGGCGCGGGAGGGGGTCGTGCGGATCGCGAACGCCCTGCTCGAGCTCGGGGTCCTGCCGGGGGAGCGGGTCGTGATCCTGTCTGAGAACCGCCCGGAATGGATCCTGTGCGACCTCGCCATCCAGGGTGTCGGCGGCGTCACGGTGCCGATCTACCCGACGCTGACCCCCGCCGGGGCGAACCAGATCGCCCGGGACAGTGGCGCGCGGGTGGCGATCGTGTCGGCGGCGCCCGCGGCGGCGGCGCTTCGCAGCGCCGGCAGCGTCCGCACGGTGGTGTCCATGGACGACGTGCGCGGTCTGCTCGATGCCGATCCCACACCGGATCGCCGCGCGCTGGTCGCGGACCGGGCGGCGCGGGTTGACGCGAGCGACCTGGCCACCGTGAT
>DASQGL010000103.1:0-32044 GCA_035632635.1 Candidatus Limnocylindrales bacterium | reverse complement strand
GGCGAGCTGCACGCCGCCATCCATCTGGTGCCGCTGGAGACGGACCGGATGCTGGGTCTCCTGACCCACAAGATCCACGAGTTGCGAGCCGACCAGGTGGTGAGCGACGAGCGCGCCACCGTCGAGGCGACGTCTTTCACGACGCTCCCGGATGCCCTGGACATGCATCAATCGCTCGCTCGCAACGAAGAGAAGAGCTTCGCGCTCGCCGTGTACCTGACGGTTGGCGCCGAGACTCCGGCCGCGCTCCGCGAGCAGCTGATCGCCCTCCAAGCGTGCTGCCGGCGGATGATGCTCCGGGTCGGACAGCCGTTCTTCCAGATGCGTCAGGCGCTGCTCGCCTCCTGGCCGCTCGGGCTCGACGCCCTGCGTCGAGAGCAACTCGTCCACACCAGCGCCGCCACCACCCTGCTTCCCTGGCTGCGTGAGGACCTTGCCGATGAGGAAGGTCATTACTGGGGCTACAACAAGGAGACCGGCGGCCTGGTGGTCTTCGATCCATTCGACGAGCAGCGGTTTCCGAACGCGAACATCGCCGTCCTCGCCCACTCGGGCGCGGGCAAGAGTTACGCCGCCGGTGCCCTCGTGCTGAGCGGATACACGCGGTCGATCGGCGCCATCGTCCTGGACCCTGAGGCGGAATACGGTGGCCTGATCGAAGGCATAGGTGGCACCTACCTCTCGCTGGCCGCCGGCTCGGGTCACGCGATCAACGCGCTGGAACCCCTGCTGGCGCAAACCCAGGATGCGCCGCTCGACCAGCTCTCGGATGTCATCGACCTGGTCGCGGTGATGTGCGGGGGGCTCGATGCGGTCGAGCGCGCACAGCTGGAGGCGGCCATCCGATCGGCGATCACCGGCCATCCCGGAATCCCGGTACTCGGCGACGTTTGGGCATCCCTCAACCAGGCCCAGCCCGGCTCGCGGCTCGCCGTCGTCCTTCAGCGCTGGGTGACCGGCGACCTGGGGCGCCTCTTCAGTGCGCCAACCAACGTCGACCTCAACGCCGAGATCATCGGCTTCAACCTGCGGGACCTGAAAGACCAGGTCATCCCGCCCGCGTCGTTGCTCCTCGCCAACTGGCTCTGGTCCGTGTTGCGACGCGAGCGACGGCGGCGACACCTGGTCATCGACGAGGCCGGATTGCTCCTCGAGCACGAGCCGATCCGCCGCTTTCTGGTCCGCCTTGCCCGGCGCATTCGCAAGTACCAGGGCAGCCTGATCCTCGTCAGTCAGAACCCGGGCGACTTCTTCGACACGAAGGATGGCGCCGTCCTGGCGACCAATCCCAGCATCCTGATGCTCGGCTCGCAGAAGCATTCGGAGGCCCTCAAGCTCCAGCGCGCGTACAACCTGACCGACCGCCAGGTGGCCTCCCTCGAGGCGGCGCAACGAGGAGACTTCCTGCTGATCGCGGGCGCCAACCGCGTGCCGCTCCACGTGATGGCGCCGCCCTGGATGGACGAGCTGATCGTCAGCTCGAGCCGGCCCGGAGCGGCCGCGCCCCGGTAGAGCCGCGCTTACCGCTGTTTCATCGGTGAGCGAAGCGCCGCGCCGGCCGAGTGCGAGGCCCGGTCAAAAGTTGACGACGGGTACCTCGAACTCCGCCTGGAGGCGCTCGGCAATCAACGACCGGTGACAGGCGCGAGCCTCCCGCTCGACGCACAGCAGCGCCGACACCGCGTCGTCCGGCAGGGATTGCAGGACGGCGCCCAGGTCGACCCGGTCGAGCACCTCGGTCTGGTATCGGCGCCGGTAGTCCTCGGCGAGCTCGACGCGTGACCGCTTCCCCACCTTGAGGCGGTCGTCCTCGCGGTACTGCAGCTGCCGCAACTCCGTGGTGGGCGCCAGTTCGGGCACGTGCCGGTACTGGATGCGGGCCTGCTCGAGCGCGGCCTGCAGCCGCAGCGAGTTGGCCCACGCGTACGCTCGGCCGCGCACGCCACGACGCTGGCGGACGTCCACCACCATCGCGACGCGATGGCGGCGGAGCTTGTCGAGGAAGTCGTCGAGGCTCGACTGGTAGACGCCTACCGTCGCGATCGTCCGCATCGGCCGGCTAGCTGACGCTGACGATCGTTGCCTGGCGCTCTCCCGAGGGAGTCTTGAAGGTCACCGTGTCCCCCGCCCGGCGGTCGACCAGGGCGCTCCCCAGCGGCGACGCGACCGACATCAGACCGCGCTTCATGTCCCCCTCGGTGGGGCCGACGATCTCATAGCTCGCCTCGCCGAACTCGTCCCGGACCACCACCCTGGAGCCGATCTGGACAGCGCCGTTCACGCCGGTCTCCTCCACGACCGCGGCGCGGGTGAGCGTGTTCTCGATGGTCTGGATGCGGCCGTCCAGCATCCCCAGATGCTGGCGGGCGTCGTGATACGCGAAGTTCTCGCTCAGGTCTCCCTGGGAGCGGGCCGCGGCGACCTCTTCGACCATGGCCGGGCGGCGGGCGCGTAGCTGGGCCAGCTCGGCCTTCAGGGCCTCGTAGCCGGACGCGGTCATCGGGATGGGGGCGCTCTTCTCCTGCGACATGATGTCTATCTACTCATACCGACGCCATCCGGCGTCGGTTGGCACGGACGCCCGGTAGCTTTGTGGGCCTGCGGGGAGGTAAGCTTCAGGGCAAACCACAAATCCATCGGCCGGAGGAGCATCCATGAGGAACGTCGTGCGCGGGATCGCGGTTGGGCTGGCAGTCGTGCTGACCGCCTGCGGAGGCGGGGCCTCGCCCGGAACCTCAGCGAGCACGAACACCTATCAGGGGAAGACGATTCAGTTCGGCGCTATCCTGTCCCTGACCGGCGCGGGCGGGGTCTACGGCCCCAGCTCGAAGAACGGCATCGACCTCGCCGTCGAGCAGATCAACGCCGCCGGGGGCGTCAACGGCGCCACCATCACGGTCACGACCCAGGATGACGCATCGATCAAGCAGCAGTCGGCCCAGGTCGCTCAGACGCTGATCCAGCAGGGCAATCTGCTCGCCCTGCTCGGACCGACGCTGTCCAACTCGGCGGTCGCCGTCCACCCGCTGGCCGAAAGCTTCAAGATCCCGATCCTGGCGGTGAGCACGACCGGCATCAACATCGTGCCCGACTGCAACTACCCGAACATGACCCCCTGCACGTACGTTTTCCGCGACAGCCTCGGCGAGGAGTCCGCCATCCCGGCCAACATCATGGTCTACTCCCAGAACGCCCACCCGAAGACGGGCGTGCTGATGGTCGCGAACGATGACAAGTTCTCCTCGGACGGTGGCAAGATCGTAGCCGCGACGGTCGGGAAGTACGGCATCCAGCTGCTCGACACCGTCGAGTTCAGCAAGACGACGGCCGACTTCGCCACCCCCGTGACCCGAGCCCTCCAAAAGCACCCGGACGTCATCTTCATCACCAGCCTGGGCGGGATCCCGGCGACGATCATGATCGAGGCCCGCAAGCAGGGCTTCACCGGCCAGTTCCTGGGCGGCAACGGCTTCAACACCGCCAAGGTCTCGAAGCAGGCCGGCGCTGCCGGCAAGGGCGCCCAGAGCGGAAGCGCCTGGTACATCAACAACACGTTCACGTCGAACGCCGAGTTCGTGAAGAGCTACCGGGCCAAGTACGGCAGCGACCCGGACCAGTTCGCGGCCCAGGGGTTTGCCGCGATCAAGATCCTGGCCGACTCCGCGCGGCGCGCAAACCTCACCTTCAGCGACGTCGCCGGCGACCGGACGCGGCTGCGCGACGCCATGGAGACGGTCAACGTCAACACGCCGCTGGGCCCGTTCCAGTTCACGAGCACCCATGACGTTCGCCAGACGATCTGGATCATCCAGATGGACGGGAGCGGGGGGTTCACGCTGGTACAGCCGGTGAAACCCAGCTAAGCTGCGCGTTGGCCCAGCAGATCCTCAATGCGATCTTCATCGGGTCGATCTACGCGCTCTTCGCCGTCGGCTACACGCTCGTCTTCGGCGTCCTCGACGTCCTGAACCTCGCCCACAGCGCCGTCTTCATGCTGGGGGCGGTCTTCGCCTACTCGCTGGTCGCGCTGCACGGGGTTCCGTTCCTGCCCGCGGCCGTGATCGCGATCCTCGCCTGCGGGGTGCTCGGGCTCGTGGTCGAGTACGTCGCCCTGCGTCCGCTGCGCCGCCGTCAGGCGCCGCCCATTTCCGCGCTGATCTCGACCATCGGGCTGGCCCTGATCTTCGTGGCGATCGTCGAACAGGCGACACCGGGCACCCTCTTCGCGTGGCTCTGGCAGGACGGCGCGAACTCGGTGCGCTTCCCGACCGGCGCGGTGCCGAATCCGACCTTCCACGTCGCCGGGCTGACCATCGAGGCCGTTCGCCTGGGCATCCTGGCCACCTCCATCGTGCTCATGCTCCTGCTCGGCTACGTGATCCGCTTCACCCAGGCCGGTCGGGCATTGCGCGCGGTCGCCGAGAACCGGCGGGCGGCCGCGTTGCTCGGGATCAACGTCGATCGGCTGTTCGCGTCGACGCTGTTCCTCTCCTCGGCCCTGGGCGGGCTCGCCGGCATCCTGTTCGGACTCGCGGTCGCGGACATCAGCCCCTACATCGGGCGCGACCAGGTGGAGCTGAAGGGGCTGGCCGTGATCGTGCTCGGCGGCATGGGAAGCATCCCGGGCGCGGTCCTGGGCGGTTACCTGCTCGGACTGATCGAGGTGCTCGCCTTCGTTCGCTTCGGGAGCAACGTCGAGGCAGGGGTCGCGTTCGCGGCGCTCTTCCTCATGCTGGTCGTCCGCCCTCAGGGGCTGTTCGGCGCCCGGCTGCGCGAGCGCCTCTAGGACCCGCGTGGACTTCTTCATCCAGCTGTTCACCGATCCGATCGGCTTCTACAACTCCCACGAGTTGCTCATCGCCCAGATGGGCATCAACGCGATCCTGGCGATCTCGATCTTCGTGACCTTCTACTCGGGGCAGCTCACCCTTGCCAACGCCGGCTTCATGGCGATCGGCGCTTACACGACCGTGATCATGAGCCTGTATCTCCCAACGCCCCTGCCCCTGAACATGCTGATCGGCGCGCTGCTGGCGGGGGCGGTCGGCGTGCTGGTCGGATTGCCGGTGCTCCGGCTGCGCGGCGTCTTCCTCGCGATCGCGACGATCGGGTTCGTCGAAGCGCTCATCCTGGGCGTGGTCCTGAACCTGCCGATCACGGGCGAGGGTCAGGGGCTGAAGAACCCGACCGCGGACCCGCTCGGGGGCATCGTCCCGATCCTGGTCTCCCTGCCCGTGCTCACCTACGTCGTGTGGCGGCTGACGCAGACACGGTTGGGTCAGGCCTGGTCCGCGATCCGAGAGGACGAGCTGGCCGCCTCGAGCAACGGGATCAACGTCGCGCTCTACAAGATGATCGCCTTTGTGATCGGCGCCATCATCGCGGGCTACGCCGGCGCGCTGGAGACACACATCAATTTCTTCGTCGATCCGACCGAGTACGGGATCACCCGCACGATCCAGATCCTGACCTTCGCCGTGGTCGGGGGAACCACCAACGTGCTGGGCCCGATCGTGGGAGCGGTCTTCTTGACCGCGCTGCCGGAAATCATCCGCCAGGCGAGCGCCTACCGCGACGTTGTCAACGGCGTGATCCTGATCCTCGTCATCATCTTCCGGCCGCAGGGGATCGTCGCCCGGGGCGGACTGGCCCTGATCCGCCCGCGCTGGTTGGGAAAACGTGGGAGCCCTGCTCCGGCTCACTGACGTCCGCCGACATTTCGGCGGCGTGCGGGCCGTCGACTCGGTGTCGCTCGAGATCGACGAGGGCCTGATCGTCGGCTTGATCGGGCCCAACGGCGCCGGGAAGACCACGCTCGTCAACCTGATCACCGGCTACATTCGGTCCCAGGCGGGCAGCATCCAGCTGAGCACGAGTGCCGGCGTGCGGGAGCTGGCCGGGCGCACGCCGCATGCGATCGCGGGGCTCGGGATCGCGCGCACCTTCCAGACCCTGCGCCTCTACCGCAACCTGACGGCGATCGAGAACGTCCTGATCGGGATGCACGTGCGACGCCGCGACGACACGCTGCCGAACCTGATCCCGATCCCCCTCTTCCTCCGCGAGGACCGGCGGCGATTGCAGGAGGCGCGCGCGCTACTGGAGCGGGTCGGCCTCGACCCCGATGAGCACGGAACCCGGCGCGCCTCGACACTGTCGTACGGCGACCAGCGACGCCTGGAAGTCGCCCGGGCGCTGGCGCTGCACCCACGGCTCTTGATCCTCGACGAACCGGCGGCCGGGATGAACCCGGCCGAGAAGGACCGGGTCCGGACCCTGATCCAGCAGTTGAACGCCGACGGCCTGACCGTCCTGCTCATCGATCACGACATGCGACTGGTCATGGGCGTCTGCCGGCAGATCGCGGTCCTCAACTTCGGGCGCAAGATCGCGGACGGCCCGCCCGCCACCGTCTCGGCCGACCCCGGTGTCATCACCGCATACCTGGGGACCGAGGCACCGAAGGAAGCGGGGTACGTGCCCGGCTCCGAGCAGATGGATGTCCAGGCCGCGGCGCCCGCACCGTCCGCTGAGCCGGCCGCGCCGATGCTCGAGGTCCGCGACCTGGAGGTCGCCTACGGCGCGATCCAGGCCGTGCGCGGCATCTCCTTCGGGATTGCACGGGGGGAGATCGTCGCGCTGATCGGGGCGAACGGCGCCGGCAAGTCGACCATCCTGAACACGCTATCCGGGCTCATCCGCCCGCGGGCGGGCCGGGCACGCTTCACAGGCCTGGACCTGACCAGCGCCGCACCCGACCGGATCGTCCGCCAGGGGCTGGTCCAGGTCCCCGAGGGTCGCGAGATCCTGGCCCGCCTGACCGTGCGCGAGAACCTCGAGCTGGGCGCGTGGGTCCGGCACGACGGACGCCAGGCGCATCGCGAGATGGTCGAGCTGATGGAGCGCTTTCCGATCCTCGGGCAGCGACAGCACCTGCCCGCCGGGCAGCTGTCGGGCGGCGAGCAGCAGATCCTGGCGATCGCCCGCGGCCTGCTCGCCCGGCCGACGCTGCTGCTGCTCGACGAGCCGTCGCTGGGACTCGCGCCGCAGATGGTCGACGCGGTCTTTGGGGTGATCCAGCACATTCATCGCCAAGGCGTCACCGTCCTGCTCGTCGAGCAGAACGCGCTCCGCGCGCTGGAGATCGCCGACCGTGCCTACGTGGTCGAAACCGGACGCATCCTGTTGAGCGGGACCGGGGCCGCGCTCCGCCGCAACCCCGAGGTGCAGAAGGCCTACCTCGGAGGATGACGCGCCTGACGTCCCATCGCGGACCGTGGCGCGGCCGGCATTGATTTTTGACCGAGCGCGCTCAATAATAGGGCGACATTTTTTCCGGTCGATTACGGTGAGTGATGACATGCCGAAATCTGGCGACCGCGGGTCCAATGGCCAGATCTCGAAAAGGGGATCGAGCGAGGTGCAAGACCTTTCGGACCGCCGCAACGAGGAAGCCCGCGAAGTGCGTGACCTGCTGGCCGCGAAGTTGAAGATCCATCCCATCTGGCTGGGCGGCCTCGACACCCCGGCCGCGCGTCACATCTACCTGTTCATCCAATCCCTCGAGGGACGCAAACCGTACGGGCGCGTGCGACGTCAGCGCGCCCCGCGGCTGACGCTCGACTGACCACTCCGCTGGACGTCCGCGCGAGCCCCTCCGCCGGGACCTTCTCCATCCATCACGGCGCGCGCACACTGGTCGAGGGCGCCCACTGCGCGGTCCAGCTGGGGCAGCGGTGGTACCGGTCGGTCGACGTCCCGCGCGGCGGGGACGTGGTCACGCTCACCTGGCAGGCCGGTCCGGCGACCGCGACCGCCCGGCTGATCGCGCACGAAGGCGGCGTCGTCATCGAATGCGAGCTGACCAACCCGACCGATGAGCCGGTGACCTTCAACGCCTGGCAGCCGATGGTGGTGGATGCGAGCCGCGGCGGACGGTTGACGACGACGCAGACGCCATGGGACGCCAGCGTGCTCATCAATGGGTTCCAGTCCTGGGACTACGCGGGCGTGCACGCGCTCGACGACTCGCTCAAGGATCCGCAGCGGACGACTCACCATTCCTGGTGGACGGCCGCCGTCTACGGTCGCGACCGAAACAGCATGTTCGTCGCCCAGGTGCTCAAGGCGAGCCGGTTCGCCACCGTCGTCCGGTGGCGCTATCATCGCGCGCACCAGCCAGACGGTCTCGCCGCCGACGTCATCCCCCTGTTCACCATCGAACAGCATGGCGCGCCCCTCTCCCAGCCGGAACAGCGCACCGGCATGCCGGAACCGCTCCAGCTGGAAGTGCCGGCGCGCTCGGGCATCGTCTCGGATCCGGTCCTGATCCTGTACGGCGAGGACGGAACCCGAACGCTGAGGCGTGCCCTGCGGCTGGCCGGAGAGGCGTCCGGCCGGGCCGCCTTTGCCTCCATCCCCCGAGGATGGTGCTCCTGGTATCACCTCGGGCTGGCGGTCACCGAGTCGGACGTCCAGCGTCACGCCGCGTTCGTCGCCAGGCGGCTGCCCCAGCTCCGGCCAGGCCGGGGCGCAATGCCGCCCGTCATCCAGGTGGACGACGGATGGATGCCGCGCTGGCAGCGATGGGGCGACTGGGTAGCGAACCCCGAGCAGTTCCCGTCGGGGCTCAAGGCGCTGGCCCGCGGGATCCGCCGGCACCGGCTGGCGGCCGGCATCTGGCTGGCGCCCTTTCACGTGGCGGCGGATTCCACCCTGGCGCGGGAGCATCCGGACTGGCTCGTGCATCGCCACGACGGCGAGCTCCTGGTCGACCCGCGGCTGAACCGCGCCTATCACATCCTGGACGCCACCCACGAGCAGGCACAGGCGCACCTCGTCAACGTCTTTCGGGGGCTGCGCCGCGACGGTTTCCGCTACTTCAAGATCGATTTCCTCTACGGCGGGGCCTACGAGGGACGGCGAGCCCGGACCCACGTCACCGGGATCGAGGCGCTGCGGATCGGACTCAAGCGGATCCACGACGCGGTCAACCCGGCGGAGACGGCCGATCCCTCCTTCATCCTCGGCTGCGGCGCGCCGCTGATGCCGATCGTCGGCCTCGTGCACGGGTGCCGCACCGGCGGTGACGTCGGTGCTCCGCAAATCCACGAGGGCCACGCCGGCGATCCGATCGTCGGCTTTCCCTACATCATCTGGATGGCCCGCAACCAGGCTGCCCGCGTCTTCCTCGACCGGACGCTGTACGCCGTCGACGCCGACGTCGCCCTGGTCAACCCGCAGCTCAGCCTCGACGAGGCCAGGGTCATGATCACGGTCGCCGCGCTCTCGGGCGGCGTCTACCTGTACAGCGACGACCTCGAGCGCCTCCCGCCCGAGCGGCTCGCGCTGCTGCGCAATCCGAACGTGCTGGCGCTGGTCGGCGGCGAGGCGGCCGAGCCGCATCACCTGTTCCGGGCCCCGGACGGCGAAGCGGGCGATCACTGGTTCTCCACCCCGGACGCGCTGCCGCCGGTCTGGTCGCGGACCGAGGCGGACGGCACGCTGGTGGCGGCGGTCTACAACTGGTCGGGCGAGCGCCGCATCCACCGTCTGGCGTTCGCTGATCTCTCGGCTCACCCGGGAGCGTTCCGGCTGCGCGACCTGTGGTCGAGGCTCAAGGGAGGCCGCGACCTCGGGGTCCATCGCGGGGCGATGCGCCTCACGCTCCCGCCGCACAGCGTCCGACTTCTTAGAATGGAACCCGTCGCCGATCCCTCGACGTGACGGCGGCGGTTCAGCATGCGCCGGGTCTTCTTCTATCGTCTTTACGACATCGAGCCGGCGCGGCTTCCGCAGCTGGAGGCGGAGGCGCAGGCGTTCTCACGCAGCCGCGACTGGCGGGGCGACCGCTTCTGGCTGGCGACCTCGCGATCGACGGACCTCTTCTCCATGGAGTATTTCCGGCACGCACGCAACGAGGAGGGGCCGGCGCTCGCGGCGGCCGGCTTCCTGCGCCTCCAGGGGGATGAGACCGACGCGATCGCAACCCTCTACTTCTTGAACGACTGCAGTCAGCAGTATCACGCGCGCGCCTGGATCCACGACGAGGACAACCCGATCGCGAAGCTGCGCCACATCGAGATCCGCCAGGGCCGGCTCCCCTCCGGGATGCCGATCGAGGACGTGCTCGCCGCCCGGCCGGTGATCAAGCGGATGCGCGACGGGGCGATCACGTTCTATCCGCCGACCTTCCATCCGAATCCCTACTACCGGCGGGACAAGCCCGGCATGTGGGGCTTCAGCCTCCAGGGGATGCGCGACTTCGCCGCCACCTTCCTCGAGGCCGAGGCCGAGGCCATGCGGATCTACCGCGGGCTCGGCCGGCTCCACGAGTGACCGACGCGCTGCGCGAGACTCCCGTGCGCCTTCAGACCCGCGATCATCTCGAGCTGTTCGTGCGCCGGTTCGAGCAGGGGGGTACCGCGGGCAGCGCCACCTTCGTGGTCGTGCCGGGGCTGGGCGAGCACAGCGGGCGCTACCGGCATTTCGCGGCCTGGTTCGCGGCCCGCGGCGTCCGCTCCTACGTCGTGGACCTGCGCGGACACGGCCACAGCGGGGGCGCCCGGGGTCACGCGCCAAGCCTCACGGCGCTGCTCGACGACCTCGACCTGGTCGTGGCCCGGGCCGCGGACGAGGCTTCGTCCCGGATCACCCTCGTCGGCCACTCGACCGGGGCGCTGATCGCGATCGCCTACGCGCTGGACCGCCCGCAGCGGCTCGACGGCGCCGTCTTCAGCGCACCGGCGCTTCGCCTTCGCGTTCGCGTCCCCGCCTGGAAACGGGCGCTGGCCAGAGTCACCCCGGCACTCGTCCCCACGCTGGCGCTCCGGACCGGGCTCGACGCCGGCGGTCTGAGCCGCGACCGCGCCGTGGTCGACGCCTACCGCCAGGACCCCCTCGTCCATGACTGGATCACGGCACGCTTCAACGCCGAGACGTTCGCCCGGGGGGAAGGACTGATCGCGCGTGCGGGCGAGTTGCGGGTGCCGTTCTTGATGCTGCAGGGCGGATCCGACCCGATCGTGGACCCGAGCGGCACGACCCGGTTCTTCGAGCGCGCGCAGGCGCCGGGCCGGGCGCTGCGCGTGTACCCCTCGCTCTACCACGAGATCTTCAACGAGCCCGAGCAGGCGCAGGTGTTCGCGGACATCGAGGACTGGCTGACCCAGCGCCGCGCGCAGAAGGACGCCGGGTGGAACCCCCCGCCGTGATCGCCTGAGTGCGCGCCGTCATCCAGCGCGTGCTCGAGGCCTCGGTCGAGTGGCCGCAGGGGCGCGCCGCGATCGGCCCGGGCTACCTGATCCTGCTGGGAGTGGCGGAGTCGGACACCGAGCAGGACGCCGACCGCCTGGCTGAGAAGATCGTGAAGCTGCGGGTCTTTTCTGACGAGAACGGCAAGTTCAACTTCGATGCGCGCCAGGTGGGCGCCCAGTTCCTGGTCGTCTCGCAGTTCACGCTGTTCGCCGACGCGCGCGGGCAGAATCGCCCGAGCTTCCTGAGCGCGGCACGCCCCGAGCTGGGCATCCAGATGCTGGAGCGCTTCTGCGCCGCGCTTCGCGGGACGGGCGCGTTGGTCGAGACAGGATCGTTCGGCGCCCAGATGCGGGTGAGTCTCATCAACGACGGACCGGTCACGCTCGTGCTGTCCACGGATCCGTGGGACCCGCGCATCGTCCGGTCATCGCCTCCTCAGGAGGCTCGCTCCGGATGACGGCGGGCGGGTGACTCGCCGGCCGCCTCGACCGAACGGAAGGGGGAGCCGTCGGTATAGATGTCGAGGTAGCCTCGGGCCATCCGGCGCGGGCTGAAGCGTTCCCGCGACTCCGCCGCGCAGCGCTCCGGATCGATCTCGTCCAGCAGTTCGACCGCGGCGACCATCTGATCGACGTCGTTGCTGAGAAAGCCGGTGACGCCCGGTTCGATCAGCTCGGGCGCCGATCCGGAGGCCAGCGCCAGGACGGGCGTACCCAGGACCATGGCCTCGACCATCGCCAGTCCGAAGGGCTCCGACCACTGCAGGGGGAAGATGCCGGCCGCCGCCCGCGCGACCAGCCGTTCCTTCTCGGCGCCCTGCACGTTCGGGTAGTACTCGACCTGCCGGCCGAGATAGGGCTCGATCTCCTCCTCGAAGTAGCGTTCGCCATCGCCGGAGTGCTCGACCTTCCCCGCCAGAATCAGCTTGCGCCCGGTGCGGCGCGCCACCTCGATGGCGAGATGCTGACCCTTGTCGGGCGTGATCCGGGCGACCTCGATCAGATAGCGCTCCTTCTTCTTCACGGGCGCCTGGCTGGGCGGCTCGACCGCGTTGTGCACGACGCCGGAGAAGCGGACGTCCGGGGCGGTCGACGCCTGGCTCGAGCTGATCGCGACCAGCCGCGCCTCCCCTTCCACCTGCCGGTAGAACGTCTGCAGCGGCTCGAGCAGCTCGCCATGCACCGTGTGCACGACCACCGGCGCCACCCTGCTCTGGATCGCGAGCAACACGCCCTCCAGACCGGAGTGATCGTGGATCACGTCGAACCGCTCACCCTGGAGCCGCTGGAAGACGCGCGCCAGGTAGGTCGCCATGCGCGAGCGTTCCCAGGGAGTGCCCAGGTCCGCCGACCAGGACGCGTCGGCGACCATCTCCACCTCCGAGTGCGAGTGTTCCGCCCCGAACACCCGGACGTCGTGCCCCATCCGGCGCAGCTCGCCGTGCAGGAGGTGGACGACGAGCTCGGTCCCTCCGTACCCACGCGGCGGTATCGGGTACCAGGGCGGACCGATCACCGCGATCCGCAGCGAGTCCAGGGGGCCTCCTTCCGCGGCACGGCGCCGCGCCGCTCTGGATTCTACCGGGCAGCCGGTCAGGAGCCAGGCGTCAGGCCGAGCGCTTCGGCCCGGGGCAGCGATCCGCCCTGAACGGCCTGGCGGATCTTCTCGGCGACGCCCGCCGGATCGAGGCCGAGCTCCTGGAGCAGCTCCGCCTGCGAACCGTGCTCGACGAAAGCGTCCGGGACGGCCACGATCGTAACCGGGATGCCCGGGCCGGCCAGCGCCTCGGCTACGGCCGAGCCGAAGCCGCCGGTCGCGACGTTGTCTTCCACGGTCACGACGACCGGGTGCCGGCGCGCCCAGGTCAGAAGGCGCGGATCGAGCGGTTTCACGTACCGGGCATTGATCACGGTTGTGGAGACCCCTTCGCGATCCAGGATGGTCGCCGCCTCCTGGGCGACCTCCACCATCTTGCCCGTCGCAAGGACGAGCGCGGCACCCCCCTGCCGGAGCACCTCCCACTCCGGCGGCGGCAGCAGGCGCACGGGACGTTGTCCGGCGTCGACCGCGGTCCCCTTGGGGAAGCGGATCACGAACGGCCCGCCGTGCTCCATGGTGACCGCGGTGTGGAGCAGGTCGCGCACCTCCTGGGCCGAAGCCGCGGCGCTCAGCGTCAGCCCGGGCATGGCGCGCAGGAAGGTCAGGTCGAAGATGCCGTGATGCGACGGTCCGTCGTCCCCTGTGATGCCCGCCCGGTCGAGCACGAGGGTGACCGGCAGCCGGTGCAGGCAGAGATCCATCATGACCTGGTCGAGGGCTCGCTGGAGGAAGGTCGAGTAGATCGCGACCACGGGGCGCTTGCCGGCCATGGTCAGGCCGGCGGCGAAGGTGACGGCGTGCTGTTCGGCGATGCCGACGTCGTAGAAGCGCTCCGGAAAGCGCTCGGCAAAGGGGCCGAGCCCGGCGCTGCTGCCCATGGCGGCCGTGATGGCGACCAGGCGGTCGTCGCGCTCCGCCTCGCGCACGAGCGCCTCGCCGAAGACGTCCGTATAGCTGAGCTTGCGGGCGCCGATCGGCCGGGCCGTCTCCATGTCGAAGGCGCTCACGCCGTGGAGGTGATCGATCTCGTCCTCCTCCGCGGGCCCGTAGCCGCGACCCTTGCGGGTGACGACATGCACGACCACCGGGTAGCCGAGTCGCTCCGCCTGTCGCAGGTATCCCTCCAGCTCTTCCGTGTTGTGCCCGTCGAGCGGCCCGATGTACTTCAAACCGAGGTACTCGAAGAACGTGCGCGGGGAGACCAGCTCCTTGAGTCCCTCCTTCATGCGGCGACCGGCCTCCATGGCCGTCTCGCCCATGGGCACGTGCCGGAGCACGCGGTCGACCACCCCCTTGGTGCGGTGGTACGTCGGATTCAAGACGGTCAGATGCTGGGCCAGCTGGCGGGCCAGGCCTCCGACGGTGGGCGCGTAGGAGCGTCCGTTGTCGTTCAGGATGATGATCACCGGCGTCTGCCGGTGGCCGATGTTGTTGAGCGCCTCGTAGGCCATACCGCCAGTGAGCGCGCCGTCGCCGACGACGACTACCACGCGGCCGGCGTCCGGCGTCCCGCGGAGCGCCTCGGCCATGCCCGCCGCATAGCTGAGCCCGGTCGACGCGTGGCTGTTCTCGATGAAGTCGTGCTCGCTCTCGCCGCGGTTCGGATAGCCGCTCATGCCGCCCCGCTTCCGCAGCCGGGCGAAGCCCTCGCGCGGGCGGGTCAGGAGCTTGTGCACGTAGGCCTGGTGGCCGGTGTCCCAGAGGATCCGATCGCGGGGACTGTCGAAGACGCGATGCAGCGCGAGGGTGAGCTCGACGACGCCGAGGTTCGGCCCGAGATGGCCGCCGGTCCGCGACACCATGTAGAGGAGGAACTGGCGGATCTCCTCCGCCAGCCGGCGCACGTCCGCAGACGACAGGAGCCGCAGATCCGCCGGCTGGCGGATGCGGTCGAGCGTGGGGGTGTCGGGCAGATCCTCCATGCGTTTCGAGTCTATCGAACGCGGTTGGACGGGTCCTGGTTTCGCTAGACGGTGTAGACCTGAACCCGGCCCTTGCTGACCCGGACCTGGAGGGCGGGGAGCGGCCGGACCACGCTGGGCTGGCTGTAATCGCCGCCCGGCCGCCCGTTCAGGTCGAAGGTCGCGCCGTGGCAGGGGCATTCGAACTGCGTCCGGAACTTGCTCCAGTTCAGGATGCAGCCCATGTGGGTGCAGACCGCAGACAGGCCACGGACCTCCTGACCGGTCCGGACCAGGTAGCCCTCGAGCGCGCCGCTGCTGAAACGGGTCGGGACGCCATCCGGGAGATCGGCCACCGCCACCACGTCCGTCCAGGCGCCGTCGATGACGACCGGACCGTCCTGGAGCGGGGCACGCCGGGTCAGCCGCTCGACCCCGAGCGCCGCGGCCACCCCGGCGGCCAGCCCGCCGGCGCCTCCCAGGAGCAGCGACCGCCGGCTGTAGGCGCGCAGGCTGCGGACGTCCTGCGGCTTCGGCCGCACGGAGCCCTCGATGGACTGCTCGAGGCGCCGGACGAAATCGCCGGACGGCAGGCTCGCCCCGGGACGGGCCGCCCGCAGCATGGCCGCCACCTGGCGCGCCCGAAGCGCGTCTTCACCGTCGAGCGGGGTCCGCTCCGGCTTGCGGTCCTGGAGCAGGTCCTCGACGTACCTATCGAGCTGGTCGGGATCGTCGTCCATTCTTTTCCCTCTGTGTGTTCAATTTCCCCTCTTGTGTCTTCACGTTCCCCTTTTCTCCCGTCCGGCCCGGTTGAGGGCGCGGAACTGGATCACTTTGACGTTCGTCTCCGTCAGCCCGAGCTCCTGGGCCACCTCCCGGACGGAGTACCCGCGCAGGAAGCGCAGCTCCAGCACCCGCCGATACTGCTCGGGCAGCGTCTCGAGCAGCGTTTCCACCCGCTGGGCCGCCTCGCTGTTCTCCCGGGTCGGCGGCGGCGAGGCCAGGTTGTCCTGCAGCTCGGTCCGGTCTTCCGCATAGTATTCGCGCCAGTGGTCGGCGAGGGTGGTCTGCGCCACCCGGTAGAGCCAGCTGCGCAACTCCGCGACCGAGACGTCGTCCCGCATGCCGTTGATCGCTTTGACGAACACCTGCGAGGTGAGATCCTCGGCGTCGACCCGGTTGCCGACCCGGCTGTAGATGTACTGGTAGATGGCGGTCACATGGGTCTGGTACGCCCAGACCATGTGGTTGTGATCGGCTCGGCCGGGCTTGTCGAGTCGCACGATGCGGGGATGCTGGGGTGGCGCCAGGCTCGGCATCACATCCTCGTTGCGCACCCAAACATCTCCCTTTCGAATACGGCGCCGGGTTACTCACCGGGCCTTCGGGGAATACTGGAAGCGAAGGCGACCTTAGATATGATGGAGCACGCGCGGGCATGACCACTGATCGGAAATACGACATCGTGATCGTGGGCGGGGGACCCGCGGGGTTGACGGCCGGGCTCTACGCCGGCCGGGCCCGGGTCAAGACCGCCATCCTGGAGCGCGGGGCGCCGGGCGGGCAGCTGCTCAACACCGAGGCGATCGAGGACTACCCCGGATTCGACCACGTCACCGGCACGGAGCTGGCCCAGCGGATGGCCGAGCAGGCGCGCAAGTTCGGGGTCGACGTCGAAACCACGAACGTGACGGCCATCCGCAACCAGGGCGACCGCAAGGTCGTGGACACCGAGAGCGGGTCGTATTCGGGCGACTTCGTCATCCTGGCCGCCGGTGGCGAGCCGAAGAAGCTGGGCATCCCGGGCGAGGCGGAGTACCAGGGCCGCGGGGTCTCCCAGTGCGCAGTCTGCGACGGTGCCTTCTTCAAGGAGCAGGAGGTCGCCGTGGTCGGCGGCGGCGACGCCGCGGTCGAGGAGGCGGCCTTCTTGACCCGCTATGCGAAGAAGGTCTATCTCATCCACCGGCGGCCGCATTTCCGGGCCCAGGCCATTCTGATCGAAGCCGCCAGGAAGAATCCGAAGATCGAGATCATCCTGAACACCACGGTCAGCGCCGTGCACGGCGACGACGGTGGGGTCACCGGGATCACCATCCGGGACGGGGCGACCGGCCGGGAACGGCAACTGGCGCTGACCGGGTTCTTCGTCTTCATCGGGTTCCAGCCCAACGTCCAGTTCTTCGACCATCGCGAGCATCCCAAGCACGATCCGCTCAACTTCCTGCTCACCGACGCGAACATGGAGACGAGCGTGCCCGGCGTCTATGCGGTCGGCGACGTCCGTTCCCAGCTGACCCGCCAGATCACCACCGCGGTCGGCGACGCGACCACGGCCGCCATCGACGCGGTCAAGAAGCTCGAGGCCAAGAAACATCAGCTGACACCGGTGCCGGTGGACGCGTACGGCGAAGCCGACAGCAAGATCATCCCGGCCCACTGAGGCGGCCTCCGCCGTCGACCGCCTTCGGCCGTGGGCGCTGCCCGGCGGCCTGGCGCTGGCCGCGCTCGGCCTGCGGCTGTCCGGCATCGGATTCGGGCTCCCCGCGCTGTACCGCCCCGACGAGGACGTGGTCGTCGGCCGTGCCATGGGGGTGCTCCAGGGCGTCTTCAGCCCCCACTTCGCCGACTGGCCGCATCTCTATTTCTACATAGCGGCCGCCTGGCTCCTGCCGCTGAAGACCCTGGGGCTGGTCCAGGACCAGGGATCGGCGTACCTCGCGGTCCGCTGCCTCGACGCCCTGATCGGGGCGCTGACCGTCGGCCTCGTCTATGAGTTCGGGCGGCGGGCCTACGGCCGGTTGGCCGGGCTCTTCGCGGCGGCGGCGGTGGCAGTCGCCTTCCTGCACGTGCGCGACAGCCACTTCGCCACGCTCGACATCCCCCTCACGCTCGCCTGCCTGGCGGGGCTGTACGCGGCCTTCCTGTTCACGGCCGGACGATCCTCGGTGCCCTGGATGGGCGCGCTGCTGGGGGTGAGCGCCTCGATCAAGTACAACGGCGCCCTGATCCTGACCGGGATCGCCGCGGCGCAGGGGGTCCGCGACCGCATGGCCGGCCGGCGCCCGCTGCCAACCTTCCGCCGGGTGGCGCTTTGCGCGCTGATCGGGCTCGGGGTGTTCTTCCTCGGATCCCCGTACCTCATCCTCGACTGGGGGACCACGGTGCACGGGGTCACCTACGTCTTCTATCACCTCCAGCGACAGACGGCGCCGCAGGTGGGCTGGATCCGGATGCCGATCGCGCTCTGGTACGGGCTGGATCCTCCGCTCGCGCTGGTGACCGCCGCCGGCGTGATCGTGGCGCTGATCCGGCGCACGCCGGCGGACTGGATCCTCCTCGTGTTCGCGGCGTCGTACTACCTCCTGATCGGCAGCGGTCACTCGGTCTTCTTCCGCTACGTCGACCCGCTGATCCCCCCGCTGATGCTGCTCGGAGGCCGAGCCCTGGGCGAGGCGCTGCGGCTGCTTCCCCCACGGCGCTTCATCCGCCCGGCCTACCTGAGCGCGGCGGCCGCCCTCGTGCTGATCCCGGCCTCGATCCACGACCTGCGCTACGACCAGTTGATCGCGCAGCCGGACACCAGGGCGCTGGCCTACGACTGGCTGCAGGCCCACATGCCGCCGGGCGGCCTGGCGGCGGCCCCGTACCTGGAGGGAGGGGTGCACGATCAGGCCATGATCGACGCCGGGACCCACAGCCACGGCGCAACGACCGCGTACATCGCGTCCTTCCTGGATGGGCGGCTGACCACGCGCTATCGCGTCCGCGAGCTCACCGCGGAGGATCTGCAATCCAG
Source organism: Candidatus Limnocylindrales bacterium (assembly GCA_035632635.1). Lineage (GTDB taxonomy): Bacteria > Chloroflexota > Dormibacteria > CF-121 > CF-121 > CF-120. Next base: position 13,492 of record DASQGL010000103.1, on the reverse strand, counting down.
CTCCACGGCGGCGCTCGAGGCGATGGGTGTCCGGTACGCGTTGATCGCCTACCAGCGGCCCGATCAGGGCTGCACGGTCTCAAGCCCGCTCGAGCGCGCGCTGGCGGCCCAGGGTCCGCCGGTCGCCTCGTTCCGGCCGGCGCCGGGATGTCCCTCCAGCGTCTTCGACGTGATCGACTCGTACTACGTCCCGGTGAGCGGCTACGACCGGTGGCACCGGCCCGGTCCGTTCATCCGCATCTATCAGGTGACTGCCGGACCATGAGGGCTTGGGCGGTCGTGTCCCGCCCGCCTATAGTGGCTACAGTGAACCTGATCGCCCTGATCAAGGAGCGGGCCAAGCACCACCGCTGCCTGGCGTGCTCGAAGGCGCTGGCGGACTGCGGCGTGACCCTGCTCGCGGAGAGCCAGGGTCACTGTACGGTCGAGGTCACCTGCGCCAGCTGCGGCGTCAGCTTCATCGCGGTCCTGCTGCTCCGCCCGCGCGCGCATCCGGACGGCATGCCGTCCGGGATCACGGAGCCGATCACCGGGGACGATCTCCTGGACGTCTACCAGCAGCTCAAGCATCACCGCGGCCCGCTGACCGAGCTGCTCTCGCCGCGACCGGTCTCCTGACGACGCGTCCGAGCGCCTGACCGACGCCGGCGCCTCAGGAGGCGCGGCAGGCGCACTTACAATTGGGAGGCCATGGTCTACCTCGACCACTCCGCCACCACGCCGCTCGATCCGCGGGTGCTCGAGGCCATGATGCCCTACCTGACGCAGGAGTACGGGAACGCCTCCAGCGTCTACGGCCTCGGGCAGCGGGCGCGCCAGGCGCTCGATCAGGCCCGCGATGACGTGGCCGCCGTCTACGGGGTGCAGGCGAGAGAGATCGTCTTCACCTCCGGCGGCACGGAGGGGGACAACCTCGCGCTGCGCGGCGTCGCCGGCCGGATGGCGGATCGGGGCCGGCACCTCATCACCAGCGTGATCGAGCACGACGCCGTGCTGCGCTGCGCGGAGGCGCTCGAGGCGGAGGGGGTCGAGGTGACCCGCCTTCCCGTCGATCGCCTCGGGCTCGTGGACCCGGACGACCTGCGCCGCGCCCTGCGCAAGGACACGGTCCTGGTCAGCATCATGCACGCGAACAACGAGATCGGCACGATCCAGCCGATCCCCGAGCTGGTCGCCGTGACCCGGGCGCACAGCGGTGCCGTGTTCCACACCGATGCGGTCCAGTCGTCGGGCAAGATCCCGACCCGCGTCGACGACCTGGGCGTCGATCTCCTCTCGATGTCCGCGCACAAGCTGCACGGCCCCAAGGGGGTCGGATGCCTGGTCGTGCGATCGGGCGTGGGGATGCAGCCGCAGCAGCTGGGGGGCGGTCACGAGCGCAACCGGCGCGCCGGCACCGAAAACGTCGCCGGCATCGTCGGCCTGGCCCGGGCGCTCGTCCTCGCCGAGCGCGAGATGGCCGGCGTGACCGAGCACCTGATCCGGCTGCGCGACCGCCTGATCGACGGCGTGCTGGACCGGGTGCCACAGAGCCGCCTGACCGGGCACCCCGAGCGCCGGCTGCCCCATCACGCGAGTTTCCTGATCGACGGCATCGAAGGTGAATCCCTGCTCCTGCAGCTGGACATGGAGGGCATCGCGGCGTCCTCCGGATCGGCCTGCACCTCCGGCTCGCTGGAAGCGAGCCATGTCATCCTGGCGCTGGGGTATCCGCGCGACCAGGCGCTCGGTAGCCTTCGCCTTTCGCTGGGCAAGGGCAACACCCAGCAGGACGTCGACACCGTCCTCGATCACCTGCCCGCGATGGTGGCGCGTTTGCGGGCGATGGCCCCGATCTCCGCGGCCTGAGGCTGCGCATGGCCGGCGAGCGATGGTACAGCGTCGAGGAGGCCAACGCGATGCTGCCGAAGCTCCGCCCGGTGCTGGAGCGGATCCGCGACCAGCATGCCGCGCTCGCCGACGACCGCACACTCGGCGTGATCCGCGAACGCGCGGCGCACAACGGCGGCGGCGAGGCGGCCCAGAAGCTCACGACGCGCGCCCGGGCGATCGAGGAGGACGTGAAGCAGATCGACGAGTTGGGCATCGTGCTGCGCGATCCCAGCAGCGGGCTGATCGATTTCTATCATCAGCGCGAGGGGGAGACCGTCTTCCTCTGCTGGCGGCTCGGCGAGCCTCGCGTCGCCTGGTGGCACCCGGTCGAGACCGGGATCGCGGGACGGCAGCCGCTCTAGCTCACCGCGTCGCCCTGGGGGTCGTGCCCCGCGGGCGGCCGGCGCTCAGTGGGCGCCGAGCGCGCCGAAGACGGTGGCCAGCACGAACAGGGCGACGAACAGTCCCGAGATCGCGAGCCCGATGATGCCGAGGATCCGGCCGGTCCGCGCCCGCTCGGCGCCCTGCCAGGTCTGCGGCGCCGCCCGGACCGTCCGCATGGCCCGGCCGCCGGTGAGGATGGCCGCGATGCCGGTGATCACGCCCAGCGGCGACAGGAAGACGAGCACCCCGCTGGCGATGCTGAGGATCCCAAGCGTCAGTGACCAGCTTGCGGTCCCCGGCGTGCGCCGCAGCGGCGTCACCCCCTCCCACTCGGCAAGCTGATCCAGGGCCGCCAGCGGTCCCACGGAGGCGACGAGCGCGGGCAGGGCGCGGCGCAGGGCGGCCTCGGCGCTGCGGGCCAGTACCTCACGGCGTTCGAGCGAGAGGCCCGCGCGGCGTCCGGCATAGGCGACCACCAGGCGGCGCAGCGCCGGCTCCAGGTGCGGCCGTGGTGAGGCGGCCGGCTGGGCCGATGGCGGGGTGCCGGAGGGCGCGACCGGGGTGGACCAGATCGAGGGGGCAGCCGCCGGCGCCGCCTCGGGCTCCGGCTGGGCGGTCGCCGCAAGGTCATAGAGATTGATGCGCTCGCGCTCCCGAACGACCAGCGTGCCGGCCGCCAGATCACCAAGCCGCTTGCCCCGTCCGTTGATGAACAGGGCGACCAGCCCGATGCCGTAGAAGAAGGGCAGGAAGTCGACGATCCGGATCAGGTTGCGCACGGCCGCCTGGCTGAACCCGATCGGCTCGCCCCTATCCTGCACCACCCGCAGCCGCAGCATGCGCTTGCCCAGTGTCTGTCCGCCGAAGAGCGCCTCGGAAACCAGGAAATAACCGAAGATGAGACAGAACGACAGCAGCAGCCAGAGGAGGAGCGCGAGCTGGCTGTTGTGGAAGACGGCGCCGAAGGCCGCCGCGGCGATGCCGATCACCAGCGCCAGCAGGCCGAAGACGATCAGATCGATGGCCTGCGCCAGAAAACGGCTGCCGATCCCGGCGATCGGATACTGGAAGGCGACCCGTTCAGGCGTCGAGATGACCAGGTCATCGGCGCCCCCCGGCGGCTGCACGCGGCCAGTCTACTGGAGGGTTGTCGCCTCCGCCGCGTCATCATGGAGGAAGCATGCGCGCGGACGATTTCGTGCGGCGCCGCCGCCCCGAATGGGAACGGCTCGAGGGACTGTTGCGCCGGGCGAGCGGCAGCCGGCTCAACGGCCTTCGGGCGACCGAGGTCCTCGCGCTCGCCACCCTCTACCGCCGGGCGACGGCCGATCTGGCCCGAGCGCAGCGGGACTGGCCGACGGAGCCGGTGGCCGCCTACCTCAACGGCCTGGTGGCCCGGGGTCACGCCGCCCTGTACCGGCGAGGCGGGGACGTACTGGGCCGGCTGCGCGACTTCTACACGCGGACGCTGCCGCGCACGTACCGACAGGCCTGGCCGTTCATCGCCGCCTCGGCAGCGCTGCTTTTCGTGCCGGCCGCGATCAGCTTCCTCGCCGTCTACCTCGATCCACGCCTGGCGCTGGCGATCGTGCCCACGGACATCGTGCGGCGGGTCCAGAACCATCAGCTGTGGACGCAGATCGCCGAGAGCGACCGGGCGCTGATGTCGGGCGTGATCATGTCCAACAATCTCCTCGTCGCCATCCTGGCCTTCGGCTTCGGCATGCTCCTCGGCCTGCCCACGATCTACGTGCTGATCAACAACGGCGTTTCGCTTGGCGGCCTGCTGGGGCTGACCTTCGCCTACGGGATCGGCCCCGGATTGCTGGACTTCGTGGTCGGGCACGGCGTGCTGGAGCTCTCGGTGGTGGTGGCCGCGGGCGCGAGCGGCCTGATGATGGGCTGGGCGATCCTCCAGCCCGGCCGCCTTCGACGGCGCGACGCGCTCGTCCTCGCCGCGCGCCGCGCCTTCGTGCTGCTCGCGGGCCTCGGCCCCCTGCTGGTGGTGGCCGGGATCATCGAGGGCAACCTCAGCCCGTCGTCTGCGCCGACCGCGGTGAAGGTGGCCGTGGGGGTGTTGACCGGCGTGGTCCTCTACACCTACCTGCTCACAGCAGGGCGCGCTCCTTCAGTTCCAGGAACCTCTCGGTCAGCGCCACGCTGAGGCGCCCGGCCGGGACGTCGAGCCCGAGCACGCCGCCCTTGCGAAGGGCCTCGAAGCTCTCGCGGCGGGCGCCGAGCAGCTCCTCGGCGGCGGCCCACTCGTAGGCGCGGGAGACGCGGTCGACCGGAGCGGCACGGGCTGCCAGCAGCTCGGGATCGGCCATCGCCACCACCAGGACCAGGTGCCGCGCGGATAGGCGAAGCGCGTGCTGGACCAGGTCGGCCGACGCCTGCGGATCGAGGACGTCGGTGAGCACCACGATCAGCGACCGCCGGGACAGCCGTCGTGCCAGATACGTGAACGCCTCCTCGAAGTCCGGCTCCGTGTACTCGGACTGGATCCGGTAGAGGAGCTCGTTGATCCGTCCCAGCTGCGCCGGGCCGGGGTCCGGCGGGAGGTAGGCCCGCACCCCGTCGCTGAAGGCGAGCATGCCGACCCGGTCCCCCATCCGCTGGGCCACGAAGGCGAGCAGGAGCGAGGCGTTGACGGCGTGGTCGAGCTTGACCAGGTCCCCGGCCGGCGCCGTCATCAACCGGCCGCAGTCGAGCGCGATCACGGCCTGCTGGGCGCGCTCCGCCTCGACCTCGACCATCACCGGGAAGTCGCGCCGGGCGGTGGCTTTCCAGCTGATCCGCCGCACGTCGTCCCCCGGCAGGTAGTCGCGCAATCCCGCGAACGCGGTGGCGGCGCCGGGCGGCCGCGCGCGGCGCTGGCCCATCTGGATCCGCATGCCGCGTCGCAGCCTGAGGTCGTACTGGCGAACCGGCAGCACGTTCGGGTAGACGGCGACCGTCTCGGGCGCGGCGATCCGGTAGAGACGCGCGAGGAACGCGTCGCGCCGCCAGAGCCGCAGGTCGATCCGCGCAAACGTGTAGGCGCCGCGACGGCGCGGGGTCACGCGATAGCTGCAGGTCAGGGCTCCCCCGGCATCGAAGGTCCCGGCGAGCACGCGCGGCTCGGCGTGGAGGTCGAGCGGGGCGTGGTCCGCGACCTCCGCCTCAAACCCGGCCGCGCGCGGGTGGTGGATGGCGATCACGACCGCCTGCTCGGCGCCGAGCGAAAATGGCCGGGGCAGGTCGCGAAGCACGGTGAAGCCGCGGCGATCCGGCAACTGCGAGGCGTCACGGACCAGGATGGCGATCAGCATGCCGTGGTAGACGACGACCACCGCCCAGATCAGCGGACTCAGCCCGGTGAGCGCGACCAGGGCCGCACCGCAGAGCAGCGCGGCGAGAAGGCGTGGCTGGGGCGTCATGCCCGCCACCTGCCCACCCCTTAGCGCGGCGGGGTCACGCGCGCGATCACGCCATCCAGGACCGCGTCGGCGTTGAGCCCGGAGACCTCGGCTTCCGGGCGCAGGAGGAGGCGGTGGCGAAACGCAGGGCGAAGCAGCCCCTTGACGTCGTCGGGCGTGACGAAGTCCCGGTCCTCGAGCGCGGCCGCCGCCTTCGCGGCGAGCAGCAGCAGGACCTCCGCCCGCGGGCTGGCCCCGAGCAGGAGCTCGGCGGACTGTCGCGTGGCGATGGCCAGCTCGACGATGTAGCGGCGGATCTTGTCGTCGACCACGACCGCGCGCGCCTGCTCGACGCAGGCCGCGACGGCGGCCGCATCGAGGCTCGGCTCAACCCCCGCCGCCGCCGGGTCCTTCAACTCGATCCCGCGGTCCCAGCGGGTCAGCACGTCGAGCTCCTGCTCCGGGGTCGGGTAGTCGAGGACGGCCTTGAACAGGAACCGGTCCTGCTGCGCCTCGGGGAGCGGGTACGTGCCTTCGTACTCGACCGGATTCTGGGTGGCGAGCACGAGGAACGGATCGGGCAGCTTGATCTGCTGGCCCTCCAGGCTGACCCCGCGCTCCTCCATCGCTTCCAGCAGCGCCGCCTGGACCTTGGCCGGCGCCCGATTGATCTCGTCGGCGAGGAGCACGTTGGTGAAGACCGGACCCTGCCGGATCCGAAACGCGCGCGACTGCAGGTCGTAGACGGCGGTGCCGACGATGTCGGCCGGCATCAGGTCCGGCGTGAACTGAATCCGCCCGTACTGCACCGAGAGGACGCGGGCGACGCACTTGGCGAGCAGAGTCTTTCCGGTCCCCGGCACCCCTTCGAGGAGGACGTGGCCGCGGGTCAGGATGGCAAGCGCGCACAGGCGGACTGCCTCCTCCTGGCCGACGATGGCCTTCTGGATCTCGCTCTGAAACCGCGCGAAGAACGCGCCGGCGGTCACGCGGACCTCCTTTTCGCGGGGTCGGGCGGCGGAAACGCGAGCTGGTGCAGGCGGTGCGCGACCTGGAGGAGGGCGGCATCGGACTGCGAGCCGGGCACGATCTCCGCCTCGAGCTGCGTCAGCCGCGTCCCTGTCGACGGCGCCCTCCGGGCGACCGCGTCGCGAAAGGTCGCGGACCGGACGTCGCCACCGAGCCCGAGCCGCTCACCGAGGATCCGCCGGGTCGCCGCGTCGATCGTCTCGAGCGTCACGATCCGGGCGGCCGACCGCCGAAGGAGCCCACCCACCGCCGTAGCGTACTCTGCGGATGATCGATCAGCGACGGGCCCAAGCGTGAGCGGCGGTCCGAAGGCGCGGCCCCGCAAGCCCAAGCCGGCGATGAGGATGACGACCGCCCAGACCAGCGCGCCGCCCCACGAGGTCGTCGCCCACGCCGTGGCTGATGAGGACGGGGAAGCCAGACCGTGATGGAACTCGTCGAACAGGACGCGCGACCCGGGCGGCGCCAGGGCCAGCAGGTCCGCCGCCAGGCGGCCGTTGTCGGCTTGCAGAAGGAAGCCGTTGCAGAGGGGAAGGGGGTCGGCAAGCGCCACCGCGCGGCCCCGCCCGATGGCAAAGGTCACGGCCAGGACGTCCCCGCGGCCGTTGCGCAGCCACGGCACCTGCTGGGGGAGGACCTGGAACGGCGACGCCTGCGGGGCGCCTTGAATCCGCTGCAGCCCGCCGAAGACCGGGACTCCGACCCTGCCGATCGCGTCGACCCGTTGAAGTCGCCGCTGCAGCGAGAGCGCCAGATCGAGTTGCGGATCACCGGATTCGGCCGCGTAGACCAGGATCCCGCCGGATGAGAGCCAGTTGACCACCTGGGTGGCCTGCGCGGCGCTGTAGCCGCTCTGCGAGAGCGGCGAGAAGACGAAGAGGAGCCCAGTGGCGGCGGGCAGCTGGAAGTCCCCTTCGATCGCGCCGGTCGGATGGTTGAGCGACTGGGCATAGAGGCGCAGCGCGGAGGTGCCGTCCTGGGCGTCGCTGGTCGATTCGTGATCAGGCGAGGGCCCGCCCGGCCGGGAGCCCGAGACGAGGATCAGGAGGGCGGTCAGCACGACGAGCGCGCCCAGCACCAACCACGCGCGTCGCCCGCTCACGCCGGACGGGCGCGGTAGCGCGCCGCCGCGGCGGCCGCCCGCGCATATGCGTCCGCGTCCGGGAGACGGTGCCCGTACTCGGTCGCCTCGAAGGCGGACAGCAGCGGCCTGAGCGTTACGGGCGCCGATGCGCGCTGGAAGAGCTCTCGCACGGTCAGCGGGCTGCTCGTCCAGGCGCGAGGACCGCCGATCGCCACGCCGACGGCAGCGGCCAGCGCCCGCAGCGCGGCCGCGAAGTCCCCGGCCGCCGCCTGCCGGTCCGCCAGCGCGAAATAGTCGATCGCGGCCTCCCCCGGCTGTGCCAGGGGACGCCGGCGATCGCCGGCCGCGCGGCCCAGCAGCGAGCGGGCGAGCCAGGCCGCGATCGCCAGCAGGACGATGCCCGTCCCCAGCAGCACCGCCAGCGGGGGAATCGCGAGATGGCCGGCCCCCATCAGCGAGAGCAGCCGCGCGATCTGCTGGAGCAGCCAGCCCAGCGCCTGCTGCCACCAGGGCGTCGGGGCGAACAACCCCGCATACCGCGGCATCGCCATGACCCGGTGCAGCTCGCTCTCCGCCTGCCGCGGATCGGCCACGTCCACCCGATTGCGCAGCGCGTCAAGCAGCCCGCTGAGCCGCTGATCCGCCTGGCTGAGGTTCGGCGGCGTTTGCTGCAGGTCGGCCAGGATCTCCGGCTGCGTCGATGCGATCGGTTGCAGGGCGGCGATCGCCCGGGGGACCGACGGGAGGTCGCCGTTCTCGGCAAAGCGGACGTAGGTCAGCGTCCGAAGTGCGGCGCTCGCATAGTCGTCGGCCGGGGTGGCCGCGAGCGCCGCCATCCGCATCGCGAGGAAGGCCAGCAGGATCAGCGGGAGGACCAGCGCGCGGCGAAGACCGGCGTCAGGCAGGCGCGGATCCCTGGGCCGCCTGGCGCGCGAGCTCGTCGAGGTCGTAGCCTTCATGGCGCACGCGCAGGTCGAAGTAGTAGAGGGTGATGGCGAGCGCGGGGACCGGCGCGATCGCGGCCTGGACCAGGTTCGAGGCGACCTGGGAGAGGGAGAGGCGCAGGCCGGGCGAAAGCCCGGGAAGCAGGCTGAAGACCACGCTGAAGGTGCCGCCCAGCGCCAGCGAGAGCACCACCATGAGCAGGTAGAGGACCACGAGGATGCCGAGCGTCCGCCAGAAGTCGCCGCGAACGAGGTTCCAGCTGCGGCGCAGCGCGCGGATCGGGCCCAGGTTCTCGGCGAACATGGCCGCAAGCGCCATCGAGCAGCGCACGCCGATCAAGACGGTGAGCGCGACGACCGCCATCCAGCCCACGAAGAAGAAGATCACCAGCACGAAGGACAGGGCCAAGAGGACGACCATGGCGATCGCCGCGAGCACGGCAAGACCGATCAGCCCGAGCAGCGGGAAGTACCGGCGCAGCGTCCCGATCAAGATCGACGGGACGGTCGGGACCCGGCCGGAGCCGACTTCGACGGCGGCACAGATGGTCGCGCCGAAGATGACGGGAGCGGCGAGGAGCTGCACCGCGACCCCCAGCCCGAGCGCCGGCCCGAACTGAGCGAGAGACTGGCGGAAGAAGTTCTGCAGCGCCTGCGGATCCGAGGTTGTGCCCGCATTGATCAGGAACTCCTGCATGTTGCCCAGCCAGAGGGCGAGCGTGACCCCGAGAATCAGGCCGGGAATGGCCACGATCAGCGAGGTCGAGGCGAGCACCGGAAAATGCCGGCGGTAGAGGGAGAACGTGACATCGAGCAGCTCGGAAAGAGCCCGGGCGCGGGGAGCGCCGGAGGGGATGGCGGCCGCCACGCGGCCATCATGGCGGATGGCTGGCCGGCTGTCTAGCCGCGAGCCTGTTACGAAGCGGACGCGATCAGTTCGAGCAGGCGCACCCGCCGCCGCAGCCGCCGCACCCGCCGCCCCCGCTGACCGCGGGCGCCTCCCCTTCGGACGCGGAGCCGGTGACGGCGACCGTCGAGAAGAGGGCGCGGGTCCGCGTCCCCTCGCAGGATGGGCAGACCTGGGTAGCCTCGCGGCTGTCGTAGCCGCCGAACACGTCGAACCGATGCTGGCAGTCGGTGCAGGCGAACTCGTAGATCGGCACGTCCCTATTGTATGGCGATGGACCGGGAAGCGCAGTACGCCGCGCTCTTGCTGGACTGGCGTCAGCGGGTCAACCTGACCGGGGCGCGCACACTCGCGGAGCTGGAGCCGCATCTCAAGGACGCGCACGGGCTGCTCGAGATCTCGTGGGCCGGGGTCACCCGGGCGATCGACATCGGCAGCGGCGGCGGGCTCCCCGCCATCCCGCTCGCGCTGGCCCTCCCCGGCGTCCGCTTCACCTTGCTGGAGGCCAGCCGGCGCAAGGTTGCCTTCCTGCAGCATGTCGCCGGGGAGTTGCGCCTGGACAACGTGGAGGTCGTCGACCGGCGCGCCGAGGAGGCCGGCCGCCTGCCCGGATATCGGGAGGCCTTCGACCGGGCGGTTTCGCGTGCCGCCGCGCGTCCCGCCGTCCTCCTCGAGCTTGCGGTCCCCTTCATCCGTACGGGCGGCGACCTGGTCGCCGACGTGGGCGCGATCGACGCCGCCCCGCTCGCCCCGGTCGCGGCGCGACTCGGCGCGTCACCACCCTGGATCGAGCGCACCCGCGCCGGGCAATCGGTGTTGCGCCTGCGCAAGCTCTCGCCCACGCCGCCGGAGTATCCGCGCCGTCCGGGCGTCCCGGAGCGACGGCCGCTCGCGTAACCAGGCGCTGGCGCCGGGCGTTTGGCTTGTGGAGGCTGGCTTTTCGCCTCGATCCCCCTGATGGCTTTGAATGCGGCGGTGGCCTTCCTGCTGGTGAGGCCGCAGCATCCGCGGTCGAAGTTCCACGTGGTGGAGAGTCGGCCCCCATCACTCTCCGTGGCCCCGCCGGCACGGCAGCGGACCGCGCCGGAGCCCGCGTTATAGCAGCAGATGAGCCCGAATCCGCCGTCGAGCAGGCTGCCCACGATCGCGAAATCGGCGGCCGCCGTGATCCTGCTGATGGCGATCGGCGGAGGCGCCGCGTATCTGTTGGCCGGGAAGCTGGCGCCGAAGGCGCCCCGGGGGCCGGACACCGGCCTCTCAACCGCCACGCCGTCCGCGACGGCGCCGCAGACCTGTCCGGCGTCGCCCCCGGGGCCCGTGCCGATCTCCATCCCGCCTGCATCGGCGTCGCCACTCCCCCACGCGGTGTGGGTGAACGATCCGCTCGGGGTGAATCTGCGAGCCGCGGCGTCGGCGACCAGCACGAAGATCACGACCCTCGGGCAGGGCACGCAGGCGACCGCGGACCAGCAGGGGGTCGACGCGAGCGGCGGCTCATGGTTCCACGTGACGCTCGGATCGCAGGCCGGATGGCTGCGGGCGGACTTCGTCGCCAGCACGCCCATCTATGCCGTCTCCGGCGACGGGTGGTCGCTCATGATGCCGGTGGGCAAGCAGTTGAGCGGAGCCAGCGCGCAGCAGATGGCGACCGCCACCACCGCCGATGACCCGGTCCCCTTCCTGACCGTGGTCACCGGGCATCCCACCGACACGCTCGCGCCGCCGGCGCCCGCACCCCTGCGCCACGACATCGGTTGGAGCGACCCGCAGGCTCGCCTGATCCAGGTCTGGAGCTACACGGTGCTCGAGCACCTGGCCCGAGCGCCGATCGACCTTTGCGTCTTCCCAGCAGCGGCCGCCCGCGCCGACCACGGCTGGCCATACACGACCTACGTCAGAGTCGCCTCACCCACGCGTGTGGTGCAGTTCCTGTTCGTCAGCCAGCGGCCCAACGACCCGCTCGTCGACCAGATCCTCAACAGCGTCGCCATGAGCTAGCCGCGGGCGCGGATGGCGGTGATCGCGGCCTCTCGCTCATCCCACGGTTGCTTTGAGCGGCCGACCAGGATGCTCCGCTCGTGCCCCTTCCCGGCCAGGAGCACGGTATCCCCGGGCCGGGCGCGGGCGATGGCGCCCGCGATCGCCTCGCGGCGGTCGACGACGCACTCGAATTCCTGACCGCGCCGCCAGCCCAGCGCCTGCGCGCCTGCCGCGATCTCGGCCAGGATCGCCGCGGGGTCCTCTTCCCGCGGGTCTTCGTTGGTGAAGACGGCGTGATCGCAAAGCCGGGCCGCGATCTCGCCCATCCACGGCCGTTTCTCGCGGTCACGATCGCCGGCGCTTCCGAAGACCGCGATCAAGCGGCCGGCGGTGATGGGGCGCAGCTCGCGCAGGACCTTCTCGAGACTCTGGGGCGTGTGCGCGTAGTCGATGATGACCTGGAAGGGCTGACCGGCCTCGACGCGCTCCATGCGACCCGGTACGCCCGCGAACCCCTCGAGGCCGTCCTTGAGCGCGCTGATGGGCAGCCCCAGGGCGATACCCGTGGCGGCGGCGGCGAGCGCGTTGCCCGCGTTCCAGCGTCCGGTCAGCCGGAGCTGGAGCCGCAATGGCCCGAGGGGGGTTACGGCCTCGACCCTCAGCCCCGACGGGGTGGCCTCCACCCGCTGGGCACGCAGGTCAGCCTCGGTCTCGATGCCATAGGTGATCCGCCGGGCGATCGGACGGCGGGCGAGGAAGGCGTAGCTCGGATCGTCGCGATTGAGGACGGCCGTCTTGGGGATGCCCTTGGAGGCAGCAGCGGCCGTGAGGTCGATCAAGGACGCCTTCGCGTCCCGATACGCCTCGACCGTTCCGTGGAAGTCCAGGTGCTCGTGCGCGATGTTCGTGAAGACGGCGACGTCATACTCGCACCCCGTCACCCGGTTGAGCGCGAGCCCGTGGGAGCTGGTCTCGATCACGGCCGCCCGCAGGTGGGCATCGCGGGCGCGCGCCAGGAATTCCTGGATCTCGAGCGCCTCCATCGTCGTCTGGCGCGTGTCGTTGTCCTCGATGTGGCCCTTGAATCGCAGATCGACGGTGGACATCGCCGCCGCGTCCCAGCCCGCCTGCTGCAGCACCGCGTGGATCATGCCGGTTGTCGTGGTCTTGCCGTCGGTTCCGGTGACCCCGACGAGCACGAGCTCGCGGCTTGGATCGCCGAAGAACGTGGAGGACAGGAGCCCCAGCGCCTGCCGCGTGTTCGGGACGACGACCTGCGGCCAGGCGGTCCCGACCCGCCGCTCGACCACGGCCGCGGCGGCCCCGTCGCGCAAGGCGACCTCGACGAACCGATGCCCGTCGGTGTGGGTCCCCGCGACCGCGACGAAGCAGTCGCCCCGGCGCAGCCGCCGCGAGTCGTAGCAAACGCCCGAAATCTCCGGGTCGGCCGCGGCCGCCTCGAGGACCGGCACGCGCGCCAGCAGCTCGCTCAGTTTCACGCTTGCCATGATGCTACCCTCGGTCCATGGTGGGATCGCTGCCGTCGGTACGCATCGGCGGCCGGGACTTCGCCTGGGGTGTGCGCACCTACGTGATGGGCGTCCTCAACATCACCCCGGATTCGTTCTCCCAGGACGGCGTCCTCGACGTCGCGCAGGCGGTGGCACGGGCCCGCCAGATGGTTACGGCGGGGGCCGATCTGATCGACGTCGGCGGCGAGTCGACGCGGCCGCAAACCTGGAGCGGTCCTGGGCTTCCGGCGGACGAGGAGATGCGCCGGGTGCTCCCCGTGCTCGATGCCCTGCGTGGGTCGGTCGAGGCTCCCATCTCGATCGACACCTACAAGGCGGAGGTCGCCGAGGCGGCGATCCAGCGGGGCGCCGCGATCGTCAAC
>DASQGL010000102.1:0-17996 GCA_035632635.1 Candidatus Limnocylindrales bacterium | reverse complement strand
GGAGTCTTCGAGGAAGGAGCGGCCTTGACGATGACGACCAGGCCGGAGGTGGCCGGATGGTAGGCCGGCTGCCAGGTGATGTTGCCGTAGGACGCGGATCGTCCGATGACCAGCAGGACGCCGGCAATGATGCCCGAGAGTCTCATTGACCAGGTCGATTTCGAGATGAGCTCTTCGCCGTCGTCGTCGCGCGAGTACGTGTTTCGACGCAAAAAGGTATTAGCGGTGGTCACAGATTTTCCCTCCGTCCAGCCGTTGTCGTTCTCCCCGGTTCTCCCACTATCTGTGGACCCACGGTCACAGATAGAGCTATACCTCGTGTGGTACATACAGTACGCTCGAAGGGTTGACCTGTCAATGGTTGAGCTATAAAGACTGATAGCTACGCTAGCGGTAATTGACTCCAGGATGGGCAGTGGGCCCGCCCGGCGGTGGCCGCCGAGCCGTTCGGGCGAGGACCGCTCGCACCGGGTCTCCGCCACGACGGCCACCTGTCGATAAGATTCTTGCCATCGCCCACCGCCGCGCTCGTCTCTGCCTTCCCCTGTTCGCGTGCCTGCTGGCTGCCTGCAACTCGTCGGCGGCAATCCAGGAACCGCTGACCTCACTGGGCAACATCCAGCTTCCCAGGGAGGTCGGGACGGCGCCCAGCCTGGATCTGCTCACGGTCGATCCCAGGGTCGGCCGCCTCTACGTGAGCCACAGCAGCAACGCCGCGCTCGACGTCATCGACCTCAAGACCGACAAGGTGCTGGGCAGCGTCAGCCCGCTGCCGGGGATCAAGGCGATCGCCCTGAGCAACGATCCCGGAATCGTCTACACGTCGAACGGCAACGACGGGACCGTCGGCGTGGTCGACGTGAAGGCGCTCAAGCTGATCAAGTCGATTCCGGTCGGCGGCAGCCCCGACGCCATCGACTACGACGCGACGCACGATCTGATCGTGGTCAGCACCGGAAACGCTCAGAAACTGGACTTCATCGATGGCACGCTGCAGCGGACGGTGGGAAGCGTCACGCTGCCCGGGAAGCCCGAGTTGATGGCGGTCGACGCCACAGCCGGCAAGGTCTACATCGCGATCAACAACAAGAATGAGGTCGATGTCGTGGACGAAGCGACCCAACAGGTCGCGTCGGTGTTCAAGGGCTGCGACATCAATGCCCCGACCGGGGTGGTGCTCGACGCGGACCAGGGGCGCCTGTTCGTCGCCGACCATCTCGTGATGAGCGTCATCGACGTCCTGCTCGATCGCTGCCTGGGCTCGGTCGACATCGGCAGCGGCACCGACCAGATCGCCCTCAACACGCACACCCACCACATCTATGCCGCGAACGCGGGCAGCCGGAACCTATCGGTGATCGACTCGGTCAGCCTCAAGCCGATCGGAATCGTCGGGACGGCCCGGCAGGCCGCGACCGTCGCCACCGACCCCAGCACCGACCGGGTCTACGTCGCCCTGCCGCTGAGCGGTTACATCGCGGTCTTCCACGATCCCTAACACCCGCGGCCGGGCTTCGGACGTTTCGTAAGCTTCGTGCACATGGCCGAGCAAGCGGGTCCGGTTCGCGTCCGATACGCACCCAGCCCGACCGGCGTCACCCACATCGGCGGCGCGCGAACCGCGCTCTTCAACTATCTCTTTGCCCGCCATCACCAGGGCGCGTTCCTGCTCCGCATCGAAGACACCGATCGGGCCCGGCTGCAGCCCGGTAGCGAAGCCCAGATCAAGGAAGGGCTGACCTGGATTGGCCTGCACTGGGACGAGCCACCGATCGTCCAATCCGAGCACCTTCCCCGCTACCGGGCGGCCGCCGAGCAGCTGCTCTCGAGCGGCGCGGCCTATCGCTGCTTCTGCACGCCGGAGCGGCTGGAGCAGATGCGCGCCGAGCAGCGCGCCCGCAAGGAACCGGAGCGCTACGACCGGCGGTGCGCCGCGATCCCCCCCGAGGAATCCGATCGGCGGGCGCTGGCGGGCGAGCGCTTCGTCATCCGTCAGCGCATGCCGGCCCAGGGGACGACCACCCTGCACGACCTGATCATGGGCACGGTCGAGTTCCGCAATGACACGCTCGACGACCACGTCCTGCTCAAATCCGACGGCTATCCCACCTATCATCTCGCCTTCGCGGTCGACGATCACGACAGCCGGATCAGCCACGTGATCCGCGGCGACGGCTGGCTCCCGTCGGCGCCCAAGCACCTCCTGCTCTTCCAGGCCTTCGGCTGGGAGCCGCCCGCGTTTGCTCACCTCCCGCTGGTCCACGGGCCCGATCACAAGCCGCTCGCCAAGCGGCACGGCGCGCGCAACATCCTGGAGTACCGCGACGCCGGCTACCTGCCCGAAGCCGTCGTCAACTTCATCGCCTTCCTCGGCTGGTCGCCCGGCACGACCCAGGACCTCTTCACCATGCCCGAACTGATCGATGCCTTCACCATCGAGCGCGTCCAGCCCAGCCCGGCCGTTGCCAACCTCGAGCGTCTCGATTGGCTGAACGGGCAGTTCATCCGCCGGTTGCCGGACGACGACCTGGCCCGCCGGCTGAGCCCGTGGCTGCCGCAGGCGTCGCCGGACCAGATCCGGCCGCTGGTGCCGCTGGTCAAGGAGCGCCTGCAAACGCTGGCCCAGGCTCCCGACCTGCTCGCGTTCTTCTTCGGTGAGCCCGCGCCGCTGCCGGCGGACGCCGTCAAGGACAGGCCGGCGATGCGGCAGCGGATCGAGGCGGCGGTGCGCCGGCTGGAAGAGGCGCCTGCCTGGTCCGAGGTGGAGCTCGAGAGCCGTCTGCGGGCCACCGCCGACGCGCTCCAGATCAAGCACGGCGACTTCTTCATGGCGCTGCGGATCGCGCTGACGGGACGCCGGGTGACGCCGCCGCTCATCCCGTCAATGGTCCAGCTCGGCCGCGATCGCGTGCTCGCGATCCTGCGCCAGCGGCTTACCGAGCTGGCCGCCGGCTGATGCGGCGGGGAGGCCAGGGCCAGTACCGCCAGCGCACCCGCGCCACGATCTGCTCGCGCCCGACCGGACCGAAGTCGACCGACTCCGTGCTGGCCGAGGGATTGTCTCCGGCCAGCAGGTAGTCGCCGGTTCGCGCCACGGCGAGGATCCGCTTTACGATCTCGACCCCCATCCGGTCCGGCCGCCGGGCAATCACGACATCCCCGGGTTCGAGGGTGGTGTCATCATCCAGCGGAACGGCGACCACGAGCGACCCGGGCGGCAGGATCGGCCGCATGCTGTCGCCGCGGACACGGGCGGCGAATGGGTGGGCGGGACGCGCTGGTCGCGGCCTCCCCGTCCCGTCCGAGGGTAGACTGGACATGAGTTCGTTGCCAATCGTAAAGGAGGGTCACCATGTCCTTACGTGAGTGGATTTCCCCGGCCCGCGTGGTCGAGGCCCATTGCGATCTCCCCTGCGGCGTCTACGATCCGGAGCAGGCCCGGATCGAGGCCGAGTCCTGCCTCAAGATCATCGAGAAGTACCAGGCGTCCCAGGACGAGGTCTTCCGGCAGCGCTGCATCGTCATCAAGGAGGAGCGCGCCGAGCTGGCCAAGCACCATATCGACGTGCTCTGGAGCGACTGGTACAAGCCGGAGAAGCACGACGCCAAGAATCCGCAGATCAAAGAGATCTTCAAGCAGGCCGCGGCCCAGGGGTCCAAGGTGAAGGCAACCGTGGACAAGGCGGAAGCCGAGAAGTGGCTGCAGCTGATCGACCAGATCGACGAGTTCTGGAAGGCCAACAACGGTCCGGCCGAAACCCGGGTGAAGAAGGCGGCGACCGCCGCCCGCTAGCCGATCAGGAGCGGCGGCGCCGCGCCGCCGCCGCTCACGGACTCCAGCTCAGCCGCGAGTCGGCGTCGAAGAACGAGCCCTGGGTGAGCGCGATGGGGGCGCCCTGGGCGTGGATCCCGGTGGCGTCGATCGAGAGCGGCAGCACATAGAGGTCGAAGCTCCCGTTGACCAGCCTCAGGAAGGCTAGGCTCCGGCCATCGGGTGACCAGACCGGGTGCGCGACCATGCCGCCCTGGATCACGCTGGCCGCCTGCGTCGGATAGGGTGGCGCCCCCGGCGCGTCAGGCAGTCGCGTGACGGCCAGCTCATCACCGGTCGGGGCGGCATGGACGTAGGCGAGGAACTGCCCGTCAGGGGACACGGCCGGCTGGAAGTTGCGCTCGAGGCTGGGCGAGAGATACGCCTGGCGATACGTCCGCAGTGACATCCAGGTCAGCCGCGCCACCGGCTGCGGCGGATCCCCGTCATAGAGGTACGTGGTGAAGAGCAGCGCCGGGCTGGCGCCCGGGCGAAACGTCTGGTCGCTGTCCCCGCCGGTGTAGGCGACCGGGATGGTGAGCCGCCGGCTCTGGCCAGACCGCAGGTCGTACTCCCAGATGCCGAGATCGTTCGGCCCTCCGGCCTTGCCACGATCCGTCAGATAGGTCAGCCCGCTCCCGTCCGGTGCGAAGGCAGGCTCGACCGCCCAGAGCGGTCCCTCTGGTCCCGCGGGCGGCGTGATCGCCCGGAGGGCGAAGAGATCCGCGCCGGTCATCATGATGGTCGAGTCCTGGGCGCCGAACTGGGCGAAGGCCAGCTCCGATCCATCGGCTGAGGTGGCCGGGTCTTTGACCGTGACCTGATGGGTCAGCGCCCGCAGAGTGGTGCCGGAAAAGCGATAGAGCGTCCCCCCCTTCACCGCGTAGAGCCGCCCGAATATCGGGTAGGGCTTCGCCTGCGCCGGATGCGCCTGGACCACCTTGCCGGGGTCCCGCGCCACACCGCCCTGGGCGGTGCAGGAGCTGGACGTGATCAGGATGATGGCCGAGATCAGGGCGCAAGCGAGTCGGGTCATGGGAGCAGGTCGTTGCCGAACAGCTCGTGGAGGCGCTGCTGGATCAGCGGCCAGTTGGGCAGCAGGATGTCCTGCCCGTCCGCCGAGCGGGCGTCCGCCACCATCGGCGGCGGCAGAAAGACCTGGTGGATGTCGCCGCGGTCGAGCCCGCGCACGTAGAACGCGATCTGGGCCGCGTGCAGGAGGTCGAGGTCGGTCTTGACGTGCCCGTTCAGGTCGTGCGCAAGGGTCGGCAGCTCGGTGATCAGGTTCAGCTTCGATCCCTGCCGCTCGAGCGCGAGGAGCACCTGCTGCTGCCTCGCGGAGCGCCCGAAGTCGCTGAGGAGATCGCCGTGTCGCGAACGCACGTACTCGAGCGCGCGCACCCCATCGAGATGCTGGGGCCCGGCCGGGATGTAGACACGCGTGTAGCCGTAGCCGGCGCCGGCCAGGTCGTTCGGATACAGCTCGTCCAGGACCGGGTGCAGCACGTCGACGTCCACGCCGCCGAGCCGATCGACGATCGCCACCAACCCATTGAGCCCGACCCAGGCGTAATAGTGGATCGGGATCTTGAAGCGGGCCTCCACCGTCGCCCGGGCCAGCGCCGCGCCACCATCCGCATAGGCGAGGTCGATCTTGGCGGTACGGTCCCCCGGGATCGCGACCCAGAGATCGCGTGGAATCGAGAGCAGGATGACCTGATGATGTGCGGGATCGATCGAGGCCACGATCATGGTTTGGGAGAGGACGGCATCCGCCTTGAACTTCTGGTCGTTGTCGCTGCCCAGCAGCAGGATGTTGACCCGGTGCGTGCTGTCCAGCGGGGGCGGCGTGGCCGCCGGCGTCGGGATCGCGGTCCGGGTGCTGGGCGCGTCACGCTGGCCGAAGAGCGACAGCACCGGCGCCAGGTAGGCGGCCGCGCAGACGACCAGGAACAGCGCGACGAGTCCACCGGCCGCGAGCCAGCGCCCGCGATCCCAGCCGTGGACGCTTCCCCGTCCCTGCACCGCCATGCTCCTTCGCTATTAGGCCATCCAGGCGGGGGGCGGCGTCAACGCCGGCACTTCGCAAGGTGTTCGGCAACCCTGTGGGCCGGACCAGCGAGCGGCCGGGAAACCGTTACGCGATCGTCGCCGCGATCAGCGAACAACGGACCGGGCTCATCACGTTACGTCGAATAGATGCACGAGTCGGGCAACGTCATCTCACTCCGGTTCACCCAGGGGCTGTACGACGGCACTCAGGCCCGGCATCAGCTGACCTTCTGCTACCAGTGCCACTGTGCCGTCGACCTGCGCACGGTCAGCCGCTCCACCCTCCGCTCGGGACATTGGACGCGGCTGGGCACCTGCCCCCACTGCGGAACCACCGTCACCAAGATTGTCCGGGCGAGCTAGACGCGGGCTCGCCGGGACCGCTGCGTGATCGGCGTAACATCCTGTGCGTGACCACGAGACCGTCGCGCCCGGCTGCCCGGCGAGCGCGGCGCGCCGCGCCCAATCCTGAGGGCGAAGCGCCGGTCACGGCCGCCGGACGGCCTGACAAATCGGCGTACGCCATGATCCTCGCGTTTGCCGCCGCGCTGCGCTCAACCTGTCTCAGCCGCCGGGTCGGCTGTGTGATCGTTCGGGACGGGCAGGTCATCGCGACCGGCTACAACGGGACGCCGGCCCGCACCTGGCACCCGGAGGAGTTCCCCAAGCCCTGCCCGTGCGTGGGCGGCGTGAGCGGCGCGGACCTCGCGTTGAAGTACTGCGCGCACGCGGAGGCGAACGCACTCGCCCAGTCGGCGTACCGGGGCGCCTCGACCTCGGGCGCCGACATCTTCTGCACGAACTTCCCGTGCATCGAATGCGTGAAGCTGCTCATCAGCGCCGGCATCCATGCCATCTACTACGTGCACGGCTATCCGGACGTCAGCGGGCTGCGCGATCGGTACCTGAGCCAGGCCGGCATCGCCACCCATTCGATTCCGTGGAGCCGGATTCAACCCCACCTGTCGGTGCTGGCGCGGGGCTGACCCGGGTCAGCGCGGAGCGGCTGGTGCAGTCGGCGGCTCCGCGGCGGTGGCCGGCTCGACGAAAGTCACGGTGACGGCCGACCGCTGATCGTCCGCACGTTCCGTGGTGGCAGGCAGGAGGAGTCCCCCCAGCAGGACCAGCGCGAGCCAGGCCACCACCGCGTCACGCATACCGGTGCAACGTGCCCCCGCCGACCCGCCTGACGAGGCGTCGCCGTCCTGATGTGAACCCGGGACTCCTGTGTTACATCAGGCGGTCCGCGCGCCCGGACTCCGCCGGACAGCCGGACGCCGGGCCGTTTGCGCGTAGACCAGCGACTCCGCGGCGGCGCGGCGCGGCGAGACCCCGGCGGCCACGGCCCGGAAGAAGGCGGCCGGGCCCGCGAAGCGATCCGTCGCCGGACGTTTCGGGGAGCTCGCGATCACGTGCGTGTGCCCCTGGTCGAGAAGCAGCAGACCCCCATCTCGGTCCGCCAGGTAGGCCGTGGCCGGCCCCATCCGCCCGATGGCGCGCAGCCCGTCTCCCGAACTGGTCCGTGAGCCGAACAAGACCGCCAGGTCCGCCGCGGTCAGCGCGACCAGGTCGGCGTTCGCGACGGCCGGCTCTAGCACGACGCGGGCGACCCGGGCGTTCGTCCACCACAGCAGGTCCGCCTCCAGCTGCAGCGCGGCCATGCCGCCGCGGGCACGGGCGCCGGCCAGTGCGCCCAGGGCCGCCGATCGCGCCGGCTCCACCGAGAGGCTGAACCCCGAGACAACGGTCAGCCCGGCGCGAATGCTCGCCGGCCCGGGAATCTCGTCCAGTCGCAACAGGAGGTCGGCGCCCCGATCCAGGCGTCGAGCCTGCGGCCGCCCGGCGGTCTCGGTCCAGGTGGTGGTGCGCTGGCCGGGCGCCACCGGGGCGAAGCGCAGGTCGACACGGAAGCGAGCCAGCACCTCCCGGGCGCTTCGCCCGGCCGCATCATCGCCCGTCTTCGCCACCAGCGCAACTCTGGCGGCATTGGCCGCCCCGTGCGCGGCCAGACGGGCGCCTGCTCCGCCCAGCAGGACCGCGGAGCCGCGATCGCCTGAGCGCTCCAGGGCGATGTCGCCGACCACCAGCCAGTCATAGGCCGCCGGCATGGCCGCAATGATATGCCGGGAGGCGCTAGCGGTCTGTCCCGAGATTCCCGGTATCGGCCTGGGCGGCCACGGCGCGGTCTGCGGCATCCCCGTTTTCGACGTCCTGGACAGCCGCAACCCCGCGTTCGAGCGCCAGGCTGCCGATTCGATCAACCGCGAGCACGCCGGGCGCCTGGGCCGGGGATCCCAGGGCCGTCGTGGAGGTCGGTGCGAGGGAGGATCCCGTCCCGAGCGACGAGAGGACGGTCCTCGTGGACGGAGGGAGGATGATCGTGGTGGCCGGGGTGAGCATCAGCGCACTGGCCGCCGGGCGGTTGGTGGTCGTGGCGGGCGACTGGACGATGGACGGCTGCGGACCGGGCTGCGGGCGAGGAGCGATGCCGACGGCGTGAGTGATCGGCCGTTCCCAGGCCGGCTCGCTGGCCGCCCGACGTTGAGTCCCGGGAGTCACGGCAGGCTGACCGAGCTGCAGGACCGGCGCGGTCCCAAAGACGGGCAGCGCGACGTCGCCCGACACCCGCGGGATCGACAGCGACAGCGCGATCTGCCGGTTAGCGGGGCCGCCGAGCACCAGCGCCGTGGTCTGGTACAGGAGGAATGCTGCCACGGACACTGCCAGCAGCGAAACCGTGGCCGCCTGGCGAGGAAGCGCCGCCGCTGCGTTGCCTTCGACCATGGCCCGATCCTAGGCACGGAGCCTTACGGCGCTCTGGGCCATTTGGACCATCGCCGCAATCCGTCCGGACTGGGCCTGATCGGGCTCCGGGGCGCCCTGTCCGCAAGCTGGCAAGATGAGCTCATGCCGAACCGGCTGGCCGGGGAGACGAGTCCATACCTGCTGGAGCACGCCAGCAACCCGGTGGACTGGTACCCGTGGGGAGAGGCTGCCCTGCGGCAGGCGGCGGAGGCCGATCGCCCGATCCTGCTGAGCATCGGCTACAGCGCCTGCCACTGGTGCCACGTCATGGCGCGCGAGTCCTTCGCAGATCCGGAGACCGCCGCGCTGATGAATCGCTTGTTCGTCTGCATCAAGGTCGACCGCGAGGAACGCCCTGACCTCGATCAGATCTACATGCGGGCGGTGCAGGGATTGACCGGGTCGGGCGGATGGCCGATGACCGTCTTTCTGCTGCCCGATGGGACCCCGTTTTTCGGCGGCACCTACTTCCCGCCCACCGACCGCCACGGCCTGCCCGGCTTCCGCCGGGTGCTGACCGCGGTGGCCGATGCCTACCGGACCAGGCGGAGCGAGGTGCACCGGACGGCCGCCCAGGTGCGCCGGCTTCTCGAGCGGTCTGCGATGCCACCTACCGGCGCGGACGGGCTGACGCCCGCACTTCTCGACCGCGCCCTCGAGCAGCTCGTGTCCGGCTTCGACCCTCGACACGGTGGTTTCGGTGGGGCGCCCAAGTTCCCGCAACCGATGCTGGTCGATTTTCTGCTTCGCTCCCATCGCCGGACCGGTGCCCGGCAGCCGCTCGAGATGGCGACCCGGACGCTGGCCGCGATGGCCGCCGGCGGGATGTACGACCAGCTCGGTGGGGGCTTTCATCGCTACAGCGTGGACGACATCTGGCTGGTCCCGCACTTCGAGAAGATGCTGTATGACAACGCGTTGCTGGCGCGCGCCTACCTCGACGCCTGGCAGGTCACCCACGATCCGCGCTGGGCCCGGGTCGTCACCGAGATCATCGGGTTCGTCCGCCGCGAGCTGACCTCACCGGCCGGCGGCTTCTTCTCCAGCCTGGACGCGGACAGCGAAGGCGAGGAGGGGAAGTTCTACGTCTTCTCCTTCGAGGAGATTCAGCAGGTGTTGGGCGGGGATGCGCAGCCGTTCGCCGCCGCCTTCGACGTACGTGAGGCGGGGAACTTCGAGGGCCGCAACATCCTGCATCCGATCGGAGACCAGGCGGACGCGCTGATGGCCAACGCCCGCCGCCGGCTGATGGCGGCGCGCGATCGGCGGCCGCGTCCGCATCGAGATGAAAAGGTGCTCGCCGCCTGGAACGGCCTGATGCTCCGGGCCCTGGCCGAGGCCGGCCGGGTGCTGGATCGCCCCGACATGCTGGATGCGGCCCGATCGAACGCAGCCTTTCTGCTGGAGCACATGCAGGTGGATGGCCGGATGCGCCGCAGCTACAAGGACGGTCGGGCGTCGCAGGCGGGCTTCCTGGAGGACCAGGCCGCCGTGATGGATGGCCTGTTCAGCCTCTATGAGGCGACCTTCGAGCCGCGCTGGCTGGACGCGATCCGATCCCTGGGCAACGCCATGCTCCGCGCGTTCTGGGACGAGGGGGCCGCGACCTTCTTCGACACGGCGCAGGACCACGAGGCGCTGCTGGTGCGGCCGCGTGACGTAACCGACAACGCCACGCCATCGGGCACCTCGATGGCGGCCGACATCCTCCTGCGCGCCGGCATGCTGCTGGGCGAGGACCCGTGGGTGGAGCGGGCGCGCGACGTGCTCGGACGCCTGGGTCCGCTGGCCGCCGAGGCGCCGCTGGCCTTCGGACGGTTGCTGGCCGCCATGGACTTCGCGCTCAGCAGGCCGGTCGAGATCGCCCTGCTCGGCGATACGAACGACGACCGGATGCGCGCGCTGCTCGGCGAGCTGCGGGCACGCTACCTGCCCAACCGCCTGATCGCGCAGGCGCCGGACCGGGACGGCGGGGGCATCCCGCTGCTCCGCGATCGGGGACGTCGCGACGGCCGCGCGACAGCGTACCTGTGCGAGGGCTTTGCGTGCCAGACGCCGACGACCGACGCCGCGGAGCTCGGCCGGCAGCTCGACCAGGTCAGCGCTCGCTGAGCCAGCGGGCGAAGTCTTCGGGCGTATTGAGATTGCGGAACGATCGCAGGCCCGGATCGACGCCCTGGAGCTCCGCCGCGTCCACGAAGCGCACCCGTATCCCGTTGATCAGCCCCATCAGGCTGCGCTCGCCGCGCCCGAGCAGCTCGTCGATGCGGGGCACCAGCCGCGTCCGGTAGACCGCGCAGGCGGGTTGCGCCCGCCCCTCGACGCGGGGAACGACCGCCTCGTCGGACTCGGTCAGGGCGCCAAAGAGTAGGTCGCCGAGCTGCGGCACCACCTCCGGGAGATCGCACGCCACGACCCAGGCGGCGTCGCCCCGCGCGGCGCCAAGCGCCCCCGCCATCCCGCTCAGGGGGCCGGCACCTGGCTCGCGGTCCCCGACCCAGGACACGCCGGCAATCGCCGGATCCGCCCCGCCGGCGACGATCACCTCATCGACCGATCCACGCAGCCGGTCGACGACGTACGCCAGCAGCGTGGCGCCGTCGACCGGCAGGGACGCCTTGTCGCTGCCCATCCGGCGGCTCGACCCGCCGGCGAGGACGATCAGCGAGCGCGTGATGCCGCTAGTATCGCCCCCGTCCGGCAATGGTCACAGCAGAAGAGGATGAGTCGAGTGACTCGGGTTACGGGCTGGTCGAGGCCGATGCCGCGATCGACGGCGCTGCCGATGCCCCGGCACCGCCGCCGGCGCCGCTCGAGACGGTCTGCTGGACGATGGTCGTCCCGAAGCCGAACCAGTGCTGCACCGCGAAACCGTAGAACAGGATCGCCAGGATGACGAGCAGTGCGATCAAGAAGATCGCGACCACCGCCGCGCTCGAGCCGCCGTCGTCGTGCTCGTGTACGACTGCCATGATTTCCTCCTATTTGGTGTGATCGTTACCTGATACCGCGCATATCATATCAACTGCAGGCACGGCCGTCAATATCACGCTCACGGGTGCGCCTGACAGCCGGCGTGTCAGAAGATCCCCGGAATGCCACCCGGAATAACGGTCAGCCTTGTGAATATGTGGAAAGATCTGTGCAAAACAGCCCCCGGTGCTCAGGCCGCGATCGTGCGATCGGCCTCCGCCTGCAACCGCCCCTCGTTCGCGCGCATGAAGAGCACGAAGCCGGCGACGACCAGAATGGCAACCGCGAGCAGCAACACGTTGAATGGGGTGGAGAGCCGCTGGATCTGGGCGCCCAGGGCATAGGCGCTGAACCCGTAGAAGCACGCCCAGAGGATCCCTCCACTCGCGTTGAAGATCAGGAAGCGCCACCAGGGCATCAGGTTGACTCCGCTCAGGAACGCGGCGAAGGTTCGCAGGATCGACACCCAGCGGCCGAAGAAGACGACCTTCCCGCCGTGCCGGCGGAAGAGGTACTGCCCCAGGCGCAACCGGGCGTGCGTGAGCCGGATGTAGCGCCCGTAGCGCCGCAGGAGGTGGTACCCGCCGACCCGGCCGATCGCATAGCCGATGTTGTCGCCGACGATGGCGCCGGCCGCCGCGGCCGCGACCACCAGCGTGATGTCCAGACGATGCGTCGTCCCGGCATAGATGGCGGCCGTGATCAGCATGGTTTCGCCGGGAAACGGGATGCCGATGCTTTCGACCCCGACGAACACGAGGACGGCTACGTAGCCATAGGTGGCCAGCAGGTTGGTCAGATCATGCGTGACGAAATGGAGCACGCCTCGATCCTACGCGTCCTCCCAACCCGCGGCGCCCTGCTCCAACTTGATCGAGACTTTTGACATCAAGATACTTGCTGTCTAGACTTCTGGTTCAGTCCATTCTTTTCCCGAGCGAGGGCGGTTTCCCCTCCGCCCTCGCCCTTTCCACTGCGCGCGTGCCGGCGCTCGATCGTCGCGAGCCCGGGTCGGCTAAGCTTGGTCGGACGTGGCCAGGGATTTGCGGCTCAAGCTGGGGGAGGATCGGCCGGGGCAGCTGGCCGCCTTGGTCGAGGCGCTCAGCCGCTCAGGCGTCAATATCGAGGCGGTGGCCGAGGTCGACGGCCTGGTCCACGTCCTCGCCCGGGACACCAGCGCGGTGCGCGCCGCGCTCCGCGGGTCCGGCTACACGATCGAGGAGGAGCGCGAGGTCCTCATGCTGCCGATGCCCGATCGCCCGGGCGAGCTGGGCATGGCGCTGCGCCGCCTGGCCGACGCAAACGTCAACGTGCGCTTCCTCTATCTCGCGACTGAGACCCGGGTCGTGATCGGGACCGACGACGTCATGAAGGCGCGCGCCGCCCTGGGTCCCTCCGCGAACTGACCTCAGCGGCGGCCAGGGCCGGATGGGCGAAGGCCGTTGCCCGTTCGGGCAACGGACCACGGCGAAGCGGGCCGCATCGCGAACCGTTGGCAAACCCGGTGCTAGGATGGCCGCACCTCACCCCGGAAAGGAGCTGACCAATGGGGGTTGAAGTCGTGAACGGCGCGATGCTCGCCTGCAGTTTCGGCGCCGCGCCCGGAACCCTCACCGTCTTGCCGGCCAACCGGGTCAACGTCGGTGGCGTGCCCGCCGCGAACATCCTGGACCATCAGCCGATGGTGAACATCGCAACGTTTGGCATGTGCATGAGCATGGCCAACCCGCAGGTGGCGGCAGCGACCGCGGCGGCCATGGGCGTGCTGACGCCGCAGCCGTGCATTCCGATGACCATGGCGCCCTGGACACCTGGCTCTCCGACCGTCCAGATCGGTTCGATGCCGGCGCTCACGAATTCATCGACCTGCATGTGCACCTGGGGCGGCGTGATCTCGGTCTCCAACCCTGGACAGATGACAACTCAGGTCGCCGGCTGAGGCAACTGGTGCGGCCTGGCGCTCACGGTTCTTCGATGTGATGGTCCAGAGCGTCTCGCCCGGTCAGCGCCACCCTACCGTCAAGAAATTTGGGTCGGCGGAGGCTGTCCACTCAGAATCAAGGGAAGACGGAACCAACCAAGCAAAGGAGGTTTACGTGTCCAATCGTGCGGTGTATCTCCAGACCATGATCTCGCTCGCCTCGGCGGCCTTCGGGGTCGTCGCCGCGCTCGCCTGGAACAGCGCGATCACGGCCCTGGTCAAGCAGATTTTCGGTACCGGTGGCCAGATCGTCTCGCTCTTCGTATACGCCGTCATTATCACGATCATCGCGGTCATCGTGATGGTGAATCTTGGCCGGCTGGCGGCGCGTACCGAGCAGGCCAAGCCGTAGTCGAAGCGGATCTCGTCGCTTGCTGCCGGCGAGGCGCCCCTCGCGCACCTCCGGCAGATTTCTCATGGGCGGGATTCTCGGCATGGCAAGCCTCGCCGATCGTGCTCTTTGGGTGATCGCGCGCTACCCGGTCATGTGCCAGATTTGCTCAAGGCGACCTGGCGGTCCGGAGTGCCTTCCAAGCCGGGCTACTGCATCACCATGGCCCTAGAGATTGGTGTTGGCTGGGGCGCTAGGATTCGAACCTAGGATTACCTGATCCAGAGTCAGGCGCCTTACCAGCTTGGCCACGCCCCAGCGTGCGCCAGAAAAAGCGAGGCCAGTCTATCAGACCCTCGCGAGGCAAATCGAACCCGCCTAGTTACTGAACCCTTGCGGCAGCAGGACGTCGCCGGATGTGGTCGGTACGTAGACCTGCCAGAAATAGTAGCCGAAGAACGCGCGCGAATCCGCCTGCATCACGCCGACGTAGAGGGTCACCGCCCGCACGTAGAGATCACTCGGGTTGTAGGCGAAGACGGCGTCCGGCATGTCGCCCGGCCCGCCGTGCGCCCGCAGGTAGCGGGCCGCGGCCAGGATCGCGTCATGCGGATTGTTGACGTCCCCGCCCTGGCCGTAGTGGGCCCAGGTCGCCGGCATGAACTGCATCGGCCCGAGCGCCCCGGCCACGCTGGTGCCCTGGATGCGCCCCATGCTGGTCTCGATCAGGTTGATCGCCGCCAGGTACTCCCAGGGGATGCCGTAGCGCGCCTGCGCCTCGTGGTAATAGGCAAGCAGGAGGTCCGGCTCGGGCGGCGCCACGATTCGCCAGTGCGGTAACCCGGATCGCAGCCCGTTCAGCTCGCGAATCTGCTGCGCCGCGGTCACGTTCGCCAAGACCACGTCACGGAGATCCTGGGGCAGGGCGTCCAGCACTGCCGGCAGCCACTGCGGATGGAGGATCAGCTGCTGGTAGGCAGCCTGCTGGTTCTGCGCCAGCGCGGGCAGCTGGGTGTACCGGGTCTGCGTGGCCCGGATTCGACTCTCCAGCACGCGCAGGTGGGTGGCCAGGTCGGCCACCGGATCGGCCGGCGCGGGCGAGGCGGCCGGGCTGGGCGCCACGCTGGGTGACGCCGTGCTCCGGACCACCGACGGCGCAGACGGCGAGGCGACCGCGTCGGGGGTGGCCCCGGATCCCGAACAGGCGCCCAGTCCGATCACAGCGCCGAGGGCCGCGACGGCGCCGAGGCGGGAATGCCGGGCCATTCAGCCGCTACCCATACCATGTCCGGGCGCCCGTCTCAAGCAGAATACCCTTCAGGAAATCGACGTCCTCGGCGCATGTAACCGGTTGTCACCGAACGCCGTAGAGAGGATGAGAGCAGTGGACGACGCCGAAGCGATCGATCTCCTGAACCAGGGCGATCGCCGGGGGCCGGAGGCTCTGCTGGAGCGGTACCAGATGAGTGTGTACAACCTTTCGCTGCGCATGCTGGGTGACACGGCCGATGCCGAAGATGCCACCCAGGAGGTCTTCCTCAAGGCGTTCCAGCGCCTGCATCAGTACCGCGCCGCCGAGCCGTTTGGCGCCTGGCTGCATGGCATCGCCCGCCACCAGGCCATCGACATGATCCGGCGGCGGCGCATGATCCCGGTGGCCGCTGCGGATCCCATCGCGAGCGTTGACGTGGAGTCGGCGGCGATCGCCTCGCTGGACCGTGCGCAGGTCCAGTCCGCCCTCCGCCAGCTGGGTGGGCGCGACCGCGCCCTGCTCGTCCTGCGGTACTGGGAGGACCAGCCGGTCGCAACGATCGCCCAGGCGCTCCATCTGACCGAGGGGGCGACCAAGGTGGCCCTGCTGCGCGCGCGCCGCGCGCTCAAGGACCTGCTCAAGGCCCAGGAGGTGTCGAGCCATGCGCTGTGAGGAGGCGCGGCCGCTGCTGTTGCGCGGACCGCACGAGACCGCCGAGGCGCACCTCGAAGCCTGTACGGCCTGCTTCGACTGGCTGGAACAGCACGACCCCATGGTGGCCGTGCTGCAGGCCGCGCGCCCGGCGCAGAGTGCGGTGCCGGCTGGCGTCGCCGCCCTGGTCCTCGAACGCTGGAAGCCGCAGCGAATTTCCGTCGGCTGGGGCATCGCGGCGGCCGTCGCCCTATCCCTGATCGGGCTGGTCCTGGCAGCCGTCGTGGCGATCGAGGCTCCCGCCCTGATCGCATCGCTGCTCGCCGGGGCCGGCAGCGTCGCGGTCGCGCTCGGGGGGATCCTCCTCGGTCTGCTCGCCGTCCCGCGAGCGCTGATCCTCGACGAACCTGGTCTGCTCGCCGGGTTCGTGCTCGCCACCATCCTTGTCTGCGCGCTCTGGGCGCGCCTCTACTACCAAACCCAAATCCCGAGGAGGCTCGCATCATGAAACTCGCGCGCGTCGTGCTCATTCTTTCCGCCCTTCCCCTGATCGCCCTGTCGACGGTCGTCACCGCCGCGGCCGCCGATCAGCGCACCCTCGCCGCCGATGGGGGCAGCGCGGTGCTCGCGGGTGACAGCGTCACCTTCGGCGGCGACATCACGATTCCCGCCGGGCAGACCCACCAGGGCGACGTGGTCGCCTTCGGCGGCAATATCACGGTGGACGGCACGGTGACCCAGGACGTGGTCGCCATCGGTGGCAACGTCATCGTCAACGGGACGGTCGAGCGGGACGTCGCCAGCGTGGGCGGCTCGGTGACCCTCGGCCCGCACGCGGTGGTCGGCCGCGACGTGGCGCTGGCCGGCGGATCGCTGACCCGGGCGCCGGGAGCTGTCGTGGGGCGCAACGTCACCTCGGCAAGCCGCAACTTCACCTTCAACGGCGCCCCCTACACCTCGGCCTTCAACAACGCGCATTTCGGCTTCGGCTGGGGCGGCTTCGTCTTCGGCGTCATGATCGCGACGGGGATCGTGCTCCTCGGCCTGCTGCTGCTGCTGTTCTTTCCGCGGCAACTCCTCGTCACCGGCACCACGATTGAGCAGCGCCCGCTGGAGAGCTTCGGCCTCGGCTGCGGAGGCGTGATCGCCGGGATCGCGCTGATGGTGCTCTTCGCGATCACGATCATCTTCATCCCCGTCAGCCTGGCGCTGGCGACGGCGATCACGATTGCCTGGCTCTTCGGCTGGGCCGCGATCTTCGTCGTCACCGGTCAGCGACTGCTTCGCTCGGCGAATCGGCGCGAGGAGCTCGTGCCGGCCCTGCTCCTCGGCGGCCTGCTGATCGGGATCCTGGCCAACATTCCGGTGGTCAACTTCTTCGTCGTCCTGATCGGTGGCAGCCTCGCCCTCGGCGCCGTCATCTACTCCCGTTTCGGGACGCGCCCGCCCAGCCTTCCCCTGACCGGCCCAGGACCCACGGCACCGGCGGCCGCGACGCCGGGCGCCAGCGCCTAATCAGACGTTCGTTCACGCGCTACCAGGTCCAGAAGGAAATCGCTCTGGAGCTGGTAGACGTGCTGCTGGATCTCCTGCAATGCGTGATGGAGGTCGGCCGTCAGCTGCGCCGCGTCGCGGAGCAGCGCCTGGCGCTCCTCCTCGCTCATGGAGGAGCGGGATCCCGCCAGCAGGGCCTGGCTGCGCTCCTGGAAATCCGTGACCGTGACGCCGAACAGCTTGAGCGCCTTGCGGGTCGGATCGCCGGAGGGTCGGGGCGCATCCATCGTTCCACGGTAGCACCCTGGCCGTCCACTAAACTCCGCAGGCAGGCATGGCCAGACGGAACCCGGAGGAAGGCGTGCTGGCGCTCGACCTCGGCACCTCCTCGGTGCGGGCGGTCGTGTACGACGTCGGCGGCAGCATCGTGCAGGCGACCTATTCGGACCTGCCCTATTCCGTCGACACCAGCGTGGCCGGTCAGGTCAGCTCCGATCCGGAGGCGCTGGTTCGCCTCATCGTGCGCGCGATCGATAGCGCGCTCAAGGCCGCCCGCAAACACCACCTGAAGATCCTCGCCGTGGGAGCCTCCTGCTACTGGCACAGCCTGATGGGCATCGATCGCCGCGGACGGCCGACCACCGAA
>DASQGL010000101.1:0-3092 GCA_035632635.1 Candidatus Limnocylindrales bacterium | reverse complement strand
GCGGCGCTCGCCGCCCCGCTCGGATCGGGCACGATACCCATCCAGGCGGCCGCTGCCGATCCATCCGGCATCCAGGGCCCATTCCGCGCGGCCCCGGCCGGCGCCGTCTCGACCGACCTCAGCCAGGCCAACGCCACCGTCCAGCAGCAGGGGCAGCACGGCCAGCTTCCCTTCCGCTCCCGCGGCGGTCAGGCGCAACTGGATCGACAGAAGGCCGACGCCCGCAACCAGCCGCGGACGCCCGACGTCCAGGCGCCCGCCGCCGCGGCCGCGCCGTCCGCCCCGACCCCGGGGACACCCGCCGGCTGGGATGCGATCAGCGCCGCGGAGAGCGCCTGCTCGTGCCTCCCCCCTGACGGGAGCATCGCCGTCGGTCCGAACCACGTGATCGCGACGGTCAACACGGCCTTCAAGATCTGGACCACGAGCGGCGGGCTCCTGCTGAGCGCCACCTCGCTGCCCAGCTTCTTCGGAGTCAATGGCGGCTGCCTGCCCAACTACTCCGATCCCTCGGTCGACTACGACGGGAGCGCCAACCGGTACGTCCTCGAAACCCTGACCTACGACAGCAGCTACAACTCGGCGATCTGCGTCGCGGCCAGCCAGACCGGCGACCCGCTGGGTTCCTGGTGGATCTACGCCTTCCCCGCGACCCCGAGCTCCAACCTCCTCGACTTCCCGCACCTGGCGCTCGGCTCGGACGCCATCTACGTGACCGCCAACCAGTTCGCCGGCGGCGCCACCTTCACCGGCGCCCGGGTCTACGCCTATGACAAGGCGGCCATGTACGCCGGCGCCGCGGCCGCCTCGAAGTACGTCGACCCGGGCAACAACGCCGCAGGCTTCCTCGCCGACACCCTCTATCCCGCGCGCGGAGTGACCACGGCGAGCGTCGAGTACTTCATCGCCGCGGACAACTCGGGATCCACCGGCTCAACGGTCACGATCTGGAAGTGGACCAACCCGTGGCTGAGCACCGGGACCTTCACGCAACAGGGTGGGGCTGCGGTCACCACCTACAGCCAGCCGCCCAATGCGACCCAGCCCGGCGGCGCCGCGATCACCACGAACGATGCGCGGGAAGCCGGCGCCCAGTGGTCCAACGGGACGCTCTACGGCTCCCACGCGATCGGATGCAACCCGGGCTCCGGCACGGTCGCCTGCATCCAGTGGTACCAGGTCGGCAACCTCGACGGGACGCCGAGCCTGGTGCAGCAGGGCATCATCGGCAGCAACGGCCAGGACCGCTACTTCCCGAATCTTGCGGTGGACAAGGCCGGCGACATGACGATCGCCTACGACTACTCGTCGGCAACTGATTACGCGGGCATCCGCTACACCGGACGCCTCGCCACCGATCCCGCCGGCACGGTGCAGGCGGAAGCCGTCCTCAAGGCCGGCGAGGCCGCGGCCGACGGCTCCCGCTGGGGCGACTACTCGGGTCAGGTCGTGGCGCCCGACGGATGCACGGTGTGGCACCTCGGCGAGTACGCGAAGGCGGGCGACCTGTGGGGCACCTGGGCCGGATCGTTCGGCTTCCCCCAGTGCGGCACGCCGGATTACGCGCTCGCCGTCAGCCCGTCCAGCGTCAGCGTGGCGCAGGGCGGCGCGGCCTCCTACACGCTGAGCGTCAACCGCACCGGCGGCTTCACCGGCGCCGTGACCTTGAGCCTGAGCGGACAGCCGAGCGGCGTCACTCCCACGTTCACACCCAACCCGGCGACCGGCACCAGCTCGACGCTGACGATCCCGACCGCGTCGACCACCGCGACCGGGACCTACGCGCTGACCGTCACCGGCGTCAGCGGCACGCTGAGCCACACCGCGACCGCCGCGCTGGTGGTGACGCCGCCTCCTGACTTCTCGCTGAGCCTGAGTCCCAGCAGCCAGACCGCGCCGCAGGGCGGCGCGACGAGCTACACGGTGGCGGTCAACCGGCTGAACGGCTTCACCGGCAGCGTCACCATGTCGGTCAGCGGCCTGCCGAGCGGCGCGACCGCCTCATTCGCTCCCCAGCCGACCAGCACCGGCAGCTCGACGATGAGCGTCGCGGTGGGCGCGGCCACCGCGATCGGGAGCTACGCCTTGACCGTGACCGGCTCCAGCGGCACGCTCAGCCACACTGCCTCTGGAACGCTGGTGGTCGTCACGCCTCCGCCACCGGCGAACTTCTCGTTGAGCGCGAGCCCCGCGAGCGTGACCGTCACCCGGGGCGGCCGCGCCACCTACACGGTGACCATCACCCGAACCAACGGCTTCACCGGGTCGGTGAGGTTCAGCGCCAGCGGCGCCCCGGCAGGCGCCCGGGTCACCTTCAACCCGTCCAGCACGACCGGGACCTCCTCGACGCTGACCGTCCGCACGTCGTCATCCTCGCCGAGGGGCACCTTTACGCTGACCATCACGGGGATCAGCGGCAGCCTCTCGCACACGACGAAGGTCACGCTGACCGTGAAGTAAGTCCTAGCGCGGGGAGGTGGTCCCCCCGGCGGCAGCCCGCCTCCCCGTCGCGAGGCCGCGGCGACGAGCCGGTGTGGGCCGCGGAGGGGAGTCTGGTTCGATCAGCGCGCGCAGCTCGGTCACGTGGCTGTCGAAGATCTGCCGCGCGACGTCCAGCAGCTCACCAACCAGCGGGTCGCGCAGGCGGTAGAAGATGACGTTGCCGTCCTTGCGCGTGTCCACGAGATTCTTCATCCTCAGGACCGCCAGCTGCTGCGAGACGGTCGAGCCTTCCTGGTCGAGCGCCCTCTGAATCTCGCCCACGCTCCGCTCCCCCCGGCGGAGCACCTCCAGGATCTGGATCCGGGTGGGATGGGCCAGGGCCTTGAAGTAGTCGGCCTTGAAGCGTTGTAACGGTTGGTTCACGAACTGACGCCCCTCGTCGCCACGGCGGTCGTTCATTGTATCCTTAAAGATGCAAAGAATCAAATATTCAGAAAAAGGGGTGGATGGAGCATGATCCAGGGCGTGCACGCGGAAACCGTCGCCTTCGTCGACTACAAGCAGGCCGCCCAGGTGCTCGAGCCGCGCAGCTGGAGCTGGCTGGGCGAGCCGGCCGAGTTCTCGGCGCGGCGCCTCCGCCTCGAGGCAAC
>DASQGL010000100.1:0-38680 GCA_035632635.1 Candidatus Limnocylindrales bacterium | reverse complement strand
ATCAGCACGATGGCCGTGACCACGTCAGGAGTATAAGCGGGCCGAGAATAGCTCCATGGCCGCGCACATTCGGGTGGGGACCTCGGGGTGGTCGTATCCGCACTGGCGCGGGCGCTTCTATCCACCGAAGCTGCCGGTGCGTGAGCATTTCGCCTTCTACGCCAGCCAGTTCGACACCGTGGAGCTGAACAACTCGTTCTACCGGCAGCCGCCGCGCGAGCGGTTCGAAGAATGGGCACGCCAATCTCCGCCCGGGTTTCTGTTCGCGGTCAAGGGCAGCCGCTACATCAGCCACATCAAGCGGATGGCGGTGGAGCAGGAGTCGGTCGATCGCGTGGTCGAGGCGGCGCGCGGCTTGGGCGATCATCTCGGCCCGATCCTGTTCCAGTTCCAGGCGACGTTCCAGCGCGACCTCGAGCGCCTGGACCATTTCCTGCCCATGCTGCGGCCGCCGGAGCGGTTCGCGCTCGAGTTTCGCCACGCGTCGTGGCTCACGCCACCGGTCTACGCACAGCTGCGCGCGCACGACATCGCGCTCTGCATCCCGGATCACCCGACGATGCCGCAGGCGTGTGAGATCACGACCGACTTCACCTACGTGCGGATGCACCTGGGCGCGCGCGGGATCGGCTACACGCGACCGGCCCTGCGCCGGTGGGCCGAGCGCCTGCTCCACTGGCAGGAGGAGGGGGTCAGCTCCTACATCTACTTCAACAACGACATGGAAGGCTTCGCGATCAAGGACGCGCGTACGTTTCGCGAATTGATTGCGGCGAAGGAGCGGGAAGGCCGGGATTCGAACCCGGGGAGCGGATTAAAAGCCCGCTCAAGCGCTTAGCAGGCGCTCGCATTCGACCACTCTGCCACCTCCCCGCGACGGGAGCGCTGCCAGTATACCCGCCCCCTACTCGCCGTTCAGATGCCGGGCGATCCGTCGCAGATCCCCGACGAACGCCTCCATCTCCACCTGCCGGGTTTCCTCATCGGGAGCCCGCAGGATCGAAGACGGATGGACGGTCGCGATGATCGGCGGCAAGCCCGGCCGGTGCATCAGGCGGCCCCGGTCGATACTGACCCGGAAGGACGGCCCGAGCAGAGCCTGGGCGGCCGTCGCCCCGAGGCAGACGATCAGCTTCGGCTGCACCGTCCCGATCTCGGCGTCGAGCCACGGGCGGCAGGCGGAGATCTCGGCGGCGTTCGGCTTCTGATGCAATCGCCGCTTGCCCTGGGGCTTCCACTTGAAATGCTTGACCGCGTTCGTCACGTAGACGCGGCAGCGATCGATCCCCGCGCGGGCCAGCGCCTCGTCCAGCACGCGGCCGGCCGGCCCGACGAACGGCCGGCCTTCACGATCCTCTCGATCGCCGGGTTGCTCGCCTACGAACATCGCGAGCGCATGCACGACCCCCTCTCCGAAGACGGTCTGGGTCCCGGTCTTGTAGAGGTCGCAGGCCTGGCAGGTCGCGGCTGCCTTCCTGAGCTCCGGCAGCGAGAGCTGCGGCGGCACCGGAGCCGGCGGTTTCGGATCAGTCCGGCGCGGGCTCATCGATGGGCAGGCTGAGGAGGAACTCGCTGCCTTCTGCCGGGCGCGAGACCGCCATGATCGATTGCCTTCTCCCGCGCCCGTTCGATGACGACGTCTTCGTCGGGCATGCCTGCTCCGAACAGACCGTAACATGGGGCCACGCGAGGAGGATCAGAGAGCAGGTGATCACGCCGGACGCCGAGCGCCGCCGGCTGCTCGACGCCGCGAGCCGGGTAGCCCCGTGGCGGCGCTGGGGGCCGTACGTGAGCGAGCGCGCCTGGGGGACGGTCCGCGAGGACTACAGCAACGATGGGACCGCGTGGGAGTATTTCCCGCACGACCACGCGCGGTCGCGCGCCTATCGCTGGAGCGAGGACGGCCTGGGCGGCATCTGCGACGATCGGCAGATCATCTGCCTGGCCTTCGGGTTTTGGAACGGGGTCGACCCGATCCTGAAGGAGCGCCTCTTCGGGCTCACCGGCAACGAAGGCAACCACGGCGAGGACGTCAAAGAGTACTGGTGGTACCTCGATTCCACGCCGACGCACTCCTGGATGCGCTGGCGCTATTTCTATCCGCAGGCTCCCTTTCCTTACACGCAGCTCGTCGCCGAGAACCGGCGGCGTGGCCGGCTCGACCCGGAGTACGAGTTGCTCGACACCGGCGTCTTCGACAACGACGCCTACTGGGACATCACGATCGATTACGCGAAGGCGGCGCCTGACGATCTCTGCCTGCGGCTTGTGATCCGCAACGCGGGCGCGCAGCGGCAGACGCTGCAGGTCCTGCCCACGCTCTGGTATCGCAACACCTGGTCATGGGGTTACGACGATCGCCGGCCGATGCTGAAGGCGGGCGACCGGTCGATCATCGGCACCCACCGGGTGATGCGGGAGATCCAGCTCCGGGGTGACGGCGAGTTCGACATCCTGTTTTGCGAGAACGAGTCCAACGCAGAGCGGCTCTGGAACGTCCCGAACCGGTCACCCTACCCGAAGGACGGGATCCACGATCACGTGGTCTTCGGGCGGCCTTCGGTCAATCCCGGCCAGATCGGCACCAAGGCCGCGTTCCGATACCGCCTGACGGTGGAGGCGGGTCAGACGGCGCAGATCCGGCTTCGACTCAAGGAAGGAGCCATGGAGAACCCGTTCGGCGAGGAGTTCGAGCGCGTGATGCGGCAGGCTGAGCACGAGGCGGACGTCTTCTACGCGACGCTGACCCCGCCCGATGCCACGGCCGAGGAGGCTGCGATCATGCGCCAGGCCTTCGCCGGCATGCTCTGGTCGAAGGAGTACTACCACTACGAGGTCGCCCGCTGGCTCGACGGGGATCCGGCCGGGCCTGAGCCTCCACCCGGTCATCGCTTCGGACGCAACAGCGGCTGGCGTCACCTCGACAACCGGGACGTCATCTCGATGCCGGACAAGTGGGAATACCCGTGGTACGCGGCCTGGGATCTCGCCTTCCATTGCGTCACCCTCGCCCACGTCGACCCCGAGTTCGCCAAGAATCAGCTCGTCCTGCTCTGCCGCGAGTGGTACATGCACCCGAACGGCCAGCTCCCCGCCTACGAATGGTCGTTCTCCGACGTGAATCCGCCGGTCCATGCCTGGGCCGCACTGCGCGTCTTCGAGATCGACGGCTCACGCGACTACGAGTTCCTGGAGCGCGTCTTCCACAAGCTGCTCCTCAACTTCACCTGGTGGGTCAATCGCAAGGACTCGGAGGGCAGCAACATCTTCGAGGGCGGCTTCCTCGGCCTGGACAACATCGGACCCTTCGATCGATCGGCGGCGCTTCCCGTGGCCGGCCATCTCGAGCAGTCCGACGCCACCGCGTGGATGGCCATGTACTGCCTGAACCTGCTCGAAATCGCCCTGCTGCTCGCCGACCACGACACGACCTACGAAGACATCGCGACGAAATTCTTCGAGCACTTCACCCATATCGCGAGCGCGATGAACGACCAGGGTCTGTGGAACGAGGACGACGGGTTCTACTACGACGTCCTGCATCTCAGCGACGGATCGCGCGTGCCGCTGCGCGGCCGATCGGCCATCGGCCTGATTCCGCTGAACGCGGTCACGACGCTGGGGCCGGACACGCTGACCCGGCTCAAAGACTTCGGCCGGCGGACGCGATGGTTCACCGAGAACAAGCCCGAGGCCGCCGAGGTCGTCGAGCACATCACACAGCCGGGCGTCGCCGGCTGGTATCTACTCTCGATCGCCGGTCCCGACCGCCTCCGCCGGATCCTGCGCACGGCGCTCGACCCCCAGGAGTTCCTGTCGCCATTTGGATTGCGGTCGCTCTCGCGGTCGTTGAAGGACCACCCGCTCGACCTCGACCTTCCCGATGGCAGCATGCGCGTCCTCGACTACGAACCCGGCGAGTCGAGCAGCGGCGTCTTCGGAGGCAACTCGAACTGGCGCGGTCCCGTCTGGTTCCCGCTGAACTACCTCTTCATCGAGGCGCTGCGCCGCTACCACCGCTACCTCGGAGACACCTTCCGGATCGAGCACCCGGTGGGCTCCGGGCGTCAGTGCACACTGCTCGAGGTCGCCGACGACCTGTCGCGGCGCCTGGTCGGGCTGTTCCGCGACGGCCCGGACGGCCGGCGCCCCGTCTTCGGGCGGGCCGAAAAGTTCCAGCGGGACGGCACCTGGCACGCCCTGCTGCTCTTCCACGAGTACTTCCACGGCGAGCATGGGGCAGGGCTGGGCGCGTCGCACCAGACGGGATGGACGGGACTGGTGGCGGACATCATCGCGAGCCGCACCCATACCCCCCCACCCCGACCCTCCCCCGCACGGGGGGCGGGAGACTAGGTCGCGACCGTCAGCAGGGTCTTGATGTCCTCGGGCCGGCGATCGAGGGCCGAACGGAAATCGTCGAAGGGGACCCGTCGCGTGATCAGCCTCTCGAAGATCCCGGGCCAGCGCTGCTCGGCCTGCTGGAAGTGCTGCACCCCCATCTCGAAGTAGCGCCGGTTCGCGTTGACGCTGCCGAAGACGACCCGGTTACCGAGCACCATATCCAGGTTGATCATGTCGGCGGGAATGGAGAGGTGCTTGTTGCCGCCGCTGACGCCCGTCAGGCAGAGCACCCCGTTGTTGCCGATCAGCGCCATCGCCTGGAACGCGACCGCGCTCACCCCGGTCGCCTCGAGGATGAAATCGATCTGCCCGAGCTTGCGCGCGCTGTCTTTGATCGGATCCACCGCCACGTCGTGATAGGTGGCGCCGAGCGACTGGACCAGCTGTGCGCGATAGTCACCCTGCGGCGTGGTCGCGTAGACGTGCACCTCGAGGCCGCGCAGCCGAAGCAGAATGGTGGCCAGCAACCCGATCGGCCCCGCTCCCAGGATCAGCGCGCGCTGCGGCTGCCAGATCATGCGCTCCTGGATCTTCCACGCCTGGAAGGTCGCCTTCTCCACGATGCTGAGCGGTTCGAGCAGGACGGCGAAGGGTCGCAGCGCCGGCGGGATCTTGATCAGGAATTCGGGAACCTCGCTGTAGTACTGCGCCATGTAGCCGTGCGCGCCCTTGATCCCGCGCTCGGTATAGCCGCCGGTCAGGCACATGTCGCTCTCGCCCGCCCGGCAGTTGATACACCCGTCCGGCCGGCGCACGGTGGCCACCACGAGGTCGCGCACGGAGAATCCGGCGACGCCCGGAGGGACCGCCTCGACGAGGCTGAGCGCTTCGTGGCCGATGACGAGCACGTCGGAGCCGGGGGGCGCCTCCCCGTAGAGGCCGTTGTTGATCTCCGTATCGGTGCCGTCGATGCCCACCTCGAGCACACGCATCAAGAGACGGCCGTCGACCGCGGCCGGCCGCGGAAGGGAGACCTGGCGCGCGCTGCCGACCTTGTGGGGCGTGACCGCGACCGCGGTCATCGTGTCGGTCAGGGTCTGGCTCATGGCTCGTGCCCTATTGTGTACTGGCGAGGGCTCGGGCAGCAAAGGAGGGCGAGTGGCGGACGAGTTCGACGTGATCTGCCTGGGCGCCGGACCCGCGGGTGAGGCGCTGACCAGGACGCTGGAGGGCAAAGGCCTGCGGCTCGCCATCATCGAGCAGGATCTGGTCGGCGGCGAGTGCGCCTACTGGGGATGCATCCCGAGCAAGACGCTCCTGCGCTCCGCCGAGGTCCTGGCCGAGGCTGGGCGCGCGCGCCAGCTGTCGGCGTCCGCGGTGGAATGGACGCTCGACCGACCGCGGATCGAGCGCCGCATCGCGGAGAACTCGCGCCACTGGGATGATCGCGGCGCCGCGCAGGCCCTCGAGCGCGCCGGCGCTACGGTCATCCGCGGGGAGGCACACCTGACGGGGCGAGACGTGGTCGAGGTCGGCCCGCGCCGGCTGCGTGCGCGCCGGGCGGTGGTGATCGCCACCGGCACACGACCCGCCGTGGCGCCGATCACCGGCATCGACCAGGTCCCGTACTGGACGAACCGCGAGGCGATCAAAGCGACGGCCCTGCCGTCCCGCCTGATCATCGTCGGAAGCGGCGCGGTCGGCGTCGAGCTGGCTCAGGGGTACGCGCGGCTGGGTTCGAAGGTCCACCTGGTCGAGGCGGCCGAGCGAATCCTCGCGCTCGAGGAGCCGGAAGCGAGCGCCGGCCTCGCCCGGGCCTTCGAGCAGGAGGGGATCGAGATGACCACCGGGGCCAGGATCTCGCGCGTCGAGCGCGGCGATGGGACCCTGCGCGTGATCACCGAGACCGGGGTCCTCGAGGGCGACCAGCTGCTGGTCGCGACCGGCCGGCGGCCGAACACCGGCGTCATCGATGCGGCGGCCTCCGGCGTCACGATCGGTCCGAGAGGCTCGCTCAGCACCGATCCGGCAACACTGGAAGCCGGCGAGCGCGTCTTCGCGATCGGCGATGTCACCGGGCTGGGCGGCTTCACCCACCTCTCCGATTACCACGGCGTGATCGCCGGGCGGCGGCTGCTCGGCGAGGATGCGCGCGCCGACCACCGGGCGGTGCCCCGCGTCACCTTCACGGACCCCGAGGTGGCGTCCGCCGGCCAGAGCGAGCAACAGGCGCGTGCGGCCGGCGTCGACGTGGTGACCGTGCTCCACGACGTGGGGGACACCGCGCGGGGCTTCATCCACGCGGGGCCCGGCGGATGCGTGAAGCTGATCGCGGATCGTGAGCGTGGCGTGCTGGTCGGCGCCACGATCGTGAGCCCGCGGGCCGGCGAGATGCTGTCCGAGCTGACCCTGGCGATCAAGCAGGCGATTCCGGTTCGCGTCCTGGCCGACCTCATCCATCCCTTCCCCACGTTTTCGCGCATCCTGCAGGGGATGCTCGCCGAGCTGGACGCCCGGACCCGGACGACCGGCGCCGCGCGGCGCTGAGCCCGATGCCTTTCGGCCGGCAGACCTGCGGCAACCTGGAGGCCGCCGCCAACCGGGAATGGCTGGTCACCGACGGGCTCGGCGGCTACGCGATGGGCACGGTCGCCGGCCTGCGCACCCGCGGTTACCATGGCCTGCTCGCGCCGGCCGCGTCGCCGCCCGGCGGGCGGCGGCTCGGGCTGGCGGCGCTCGATCCGGTGGCCGTCCTCGGCGACCGTCGCATCCGGCTGGCGGTCCACGAATGGACGAGCGGCGCCGTCGACCCCACCGGCCACACCATGCTGTCGACCTTCGACCTGGAGGACGGCGTGCCGCGCTGGCGGTACGACCTGGGTGAGGCCATCCTCGAGCGTGAGGTTGCGATGCAGTACGGCCGGCCGGTCGTGGCCGTTGTCTTCCGCCTGCTCCGCGCCCTGCGGCCGGTTCGTCTCGAGGTGAGCGCCCTGTGCACCTGGCGAGAGGCCGGCGGCCGGCGGGGAGCCGACGGCGCGCCGGCCTGCCGGACGGTCGCCGGCGGCTTCGTCTTCGAGGACGCGTATCGCGTCGAGGGTCCTGGCTACCAGGCGAACGGCGCCTGGTATCGCGGCGCCCACTACCGCGTCGAAGCCGACCGGGGCCTGCCCGCCGACGAAGACCTCTGGGACGCCGGGACGTTCAACGCCACCCTCGGCCCCGGCGATCGCATCGAGATCTGCGCCTGGGCGGACGACCTGGCCGTCCTGCCACGCGCGGCGAGCGCGATCGTCGCGGGCGCCCGGGACCGCGCGCGCGCCGTCGTGCGGCGGGCGAAACCGGCGGACGGCGTGGATGCGCGCCTCGCGCTGGCCGCCGACCAGATGATCGTGGCCGGCCCCACCGTGAACGCGGGTTATCCGTGGTTCGGCGAGTGGTCGCGCGACACGATGACGTCCTACGAGGGCCTGTTCCTCGAGACCGGGCGCGCGGATGAGGGCCGCCGGGTCCTGGACCGGGCGGCGAGCCGGCTGAGCGAGGGCATGCTCACCAACACCGCCGACACCGGCCGTCTCGAGTACAACACCGCGGATGCCACCCTGTGGTTCCTGCACGCCGCCGCGCGGCACGTCGAGGTCACGGGGGACCGGGACCTGGCCGCCTCGCTGGCGCCCGCTCTGCGCGCGGTGGTCGACTGGCACGTGCGCGGGACACGGTACGGGATCCGCGTCGACGAGCGGGACGGCCTGCTCGTCCAGGGCGCGCCTGGCGTCGCGCTGACCTGGATGGATGCCCGGGTCGACGGTCAGCCGGTCACGCCACGAGCTGGGAAGGCCGTCGAGATCAACGCGCTCTGGGTCAGCGGGCTCAGCAGGCTCGCCCGGCTGCTCGAGGGCGTGGGCGAGGATCCGGATCCGGTGCGCGGGCTGGAAGCCCGGGCCCGATCATCCTTCCGCCACCGGTTCTGGACGGGCACGGCCTGCCTGGACCTCGTCGATGGCGATCCGGTCGAGGGCACCCGGGTGCGGCCGAACGCGCTCTTCGCCGTCTCGCTGCCGGACGCCCCGCTCCGGGAGCGCCCCATCGTCGACACCGCCACCGCCCAGCTGCTCACCTCGCTGGGGCTGCGCAGCCTCTCCCCCGCCGACCCCGCCTACCGCGGGCGGCACCGTGGGACCCAGGCCGAGCGTGACCGTGCCTACCACCAGGGCACGATCTGGCCCTGGCTGATCGGGCCCTACGTCGAGGCGGCGCTCAAGGTCGGCGCGCCGATCCGCCACGCACTCGACGGGCTCGAGGCTCACCTCGACGAGTGGGGCCTCGGTTCGATCTCGGAGACCGCCGACGGCGACCCGCCCCATGAGGCCACGGGCTGCCCGTTCCAGGCGTGGTCGGTCGCCGAGATGATCCGCGCCAGGCGCCTTCTGGCGAGGGCCGCACGGACGCGCGCCGATGCGCCTGCAGCTCACGTCGGCGCACCCTCCGGCCTGCTCGACGGCCGGCCGCACGACCTTCAGCCCGAATCCGGGTCCCGTTCAGACGCCTGTCCCATGTAATTGGACAGATCCGTGCTTTGTAAAGCGGCCTGGCCGGTCTGCGCCGACCGGAGCGCTGCGCCGCCGTTAAACCAGCTGGTCGACGTAGCCGCGCAGCGGCTTGGAGCGGCTGGGGTGACGCAGCTTGCGCAGGGCTTTCGCCTCGATCTGGCGGATGCGCTCACGCGTGAGACCCATCCGC
The DNA here is from genome assembly GCA_035632635.1 of Candidatus Limnocylindrales bacterium. GTDB lineage: Bacteria > Chloroflexota > Dormibacteria > CF-121 > CF-121 > CF-120. Next base: position 29,599 of record DASQGL010000100.1, on the reverse strand, counting down.
TTGCCGACTTCTTCGAGCGTGCGCTGATGGTCATCGGCCAGCCCGAAGCGGAGCTGCATGACCCGGCGCTCGCGCGGGGTCAGCGTGGCCAGGATGTCCTCCACCTCGTTGCGCAGCATGCCCTCGCTGGCGGCGTCCACCGGCGCGATGGCATCCCGATCTTCGACGAAGTCCCCGAGATGGGAATCCTCCTCCTCGCCGATCGGAGTCTCGAGCGACACGGGCTCGCGCGAGATGCGCTTTAGCTCCTCGACCTTGGCCACGGTCGTGCCGAGCGCCTCGGCGATCTCGGCATCGCTCGGCTCGTGGCCGAGCTGCTGGTCGAGCATGCGGGAGACCCGGTTGAGCTGATTGATCTGGTCGACCATGTGGACGGGCACGCGAATCGTGCGCGCCTGGTCCGCGATGGCCCGGGTGACCGCCTGCCGGATCCACCAGGTGGCGTAGGTCGAGAACTTGAAGCCCCGGTGGTAGTCGAACTTCTCGACCGCGCGCATCAGCCCGAGGTTGCCCTCCTGGATCAGGTCGAGGAAGGCCATGCCCCGGTTCAGGTATTTCTTGGCCACGGACACGACGAGCCGCAGGTTCGCCTCGGTCAGGTGGTGACGCGCCTCGATCGAGCCGGCCTCGATCTGCTTGGCGAGCTCGACCTCCTCCTTCGCCGTCAGCAGGCGGACGCGACCGATCTCCTTCAGGTAGAGGCGGACGGGGTCGTCGAGCACGACCGAGTCGGCGGCTTCGACCTCGGCGAAGAACTCGTCGTCGACCGCCTCGGTGTCGGTCTCCGCCTCATCGGCGACCTCGATGCCCATCTCGCGGAAGGTCGCAGACACGCGGAAAAGGTCGTCGGGGTCCTTCCCGATGACCGGAAAGGCCTTGACGAGGTCATCAGGGCTGAGCGAGCCCTGATCCTTGCCTTTGACGATGAGGGCCTCGGCGGTCCTCATCAATTCGTCTTCGACTCTCCGTGCCACGACTTGATATCTACCCAGCGACGGGAATTTGAACACGTCCCGTCGCATTAATGCAACGTTGATCTTGCTGGAGCCGTTTCGGATCCTCGCCCGGCTGTGTGAATTCCCGTGGCCACGGCCCGTGACGATGAGTCCAAATCGAATTGCCCGGACGGTCCCGCAAGCGGCTTCCCCCGCTATGGTATCGCCCTTTGGGGCTGTCCGTCATCCGGGCGACCGGGAAAATGGCAGGATGCGAGGTCGAGCGACGGGCGCCGTCAGCCTGGTGCTCATCCTGGCGCCGCTGGTGGCGCTGAGCGCCTGCAGTCCCGCGCCGTCGGTGGCCAGCCTGAAGCCGACACTGAGGCTGCAGAAGGTGAACGGCACCTGGGTGGGCTTCCAGAACGGGCTCCCGGTGCCCACCTTCGACGCCCAGCCCAGGCTCCGCCTCGACCTGGGCGGCGCCTGGCGGGTCGACCGCCGCGAGCTGGACACCGACCTCACCCTGACCGACCGGACCCAGTCTCTGCCCCAGATCGTGCAGGCCGCGGCCGGACGCCAGCAGCCCGCCTACGACGACACGCACTGGCGGACGCAAACCCTCCCCGGCGCCGCCGCCCCGCCCGATCGGACGTCCGGCAGCGGATGGTACCGGCGCACCTTCACCGTGCCCCCCGAGTGGGCGGGGCTGAACTTCACCTTGAACTTCGGCGCCGTCAACTACGTCGCCGACGTCTGGCTGAACGGCATCTATCTCGGCTACCACGAAGGCGGATCCACGCCCTTCGCCTTCGACGCCACGCGGGCCATCCGGACCGGGGCGTCCAACGTGCTGGCCCTGCGCATCGACAATCCGCCGCTCGGCATACGGAACGACATCGTGCCCTGGGGCCTCACCGACTGGTGGAACTACGGCGGGATCCTCCAACCGGTCTGGCTCGACGCCCATCGATCGCTGTACGCGGTGCGCGCCGACATCGTGCCCCATCTCGACGGCATCGACGTCAACGTGGTCCTGCACAACGGGGGCGCGGCCGCGGATCACGGCATGGTGCAGCTCGAGATCCTGCCCACCGTGCTCAACCCGGCCAGCCTGCTCGACCCCAATCCGCGCACCCTGGTGCCGGCGGACGCGACCCCGATCGTGACCGACCTGGTCGACCCCGGCCCGCTCGGCGCCGGCAAGGTGACCGTGCTGCACAGCAGCTTCCTGCTCGGCAACACGAGCGCCTGGAGCCCGCAGCTGCCCGCGCTGTACGCACTGCACGTGGTCGTCCTCTCCGCCCACGGCCGCTCCGAGGACGCCCTCTACGAGACCTTCGGCCTCCGGCGGATCGCGGTCGACTCCCGCAGCGCGCAGCTGCTCCTGAACGGCACGCCGGTCAGCTTCCAGGGCGCCGCCGTCAAGAACGAGGATCCGTTCGGCCCCGGGAACACGCCGCGCGGGGGCCCGATCACAGATCCCGGCACCTTCGCGGCCATGCTCGACGAAGCCCGCAGGGTCCACGCCCAGCTGATCCGCGCCGGCCATCAGCCCGCGAACCCGGTGCTCCTGATGCTGGCCGACCGCCTGGGCTTCGCCGTCTGGGAGGAGATTCCCCTCTACCACTACACGCCGCAGACCTACCAGATCGCGATGCACCGCGGCATCCCCCAGCAAATGCTCGCGGAGATGGACCTGCGCGACATGGACCATCCGTCCGTGCTCTTCCACGGGCTGAGCAACGAGTCGACGGGCGTGCAAGAGCGGCTCGACGCGCTGACTCAGCTGCGCAACCTCGACCGGCAGCTGGACGGCACCCGGCTCACGGGCCAGGCAGCCTACGGGAGCGATCCCAGGGACGGCACCTCGGACCCCCTCGACGTGGCGGGCTACACCTTCTATTACGGGGTCTTCTACGGTGACAATGCCGGCGCCGAGACGGCAGCCGCGCTGGATGCGATCCACCGGCGCTACCCATCCAAGCCGGTCATGGCCCTCGAGTTCGGCCACTGGGCGGACTCGCGGGCCCAGGAGCAGGCCCAGGCCCAGGTGTTCAACGAGACCTACCCGGCGCTGGCCGCCCACGACGGCACGAACCCGAACGGCTACGTCGGCGCCATGGTGTGGTGGTCATTGAACGATTACTGGACCATGGTGCCCGGGATCTCGGTCGAGCACTTCGGGCTGTTCGCGCCCGATGGATCCGGGCGGCTCGTCGCGCAGGCTGCCGCCTCCTTCTTCGCCGGGGGCGCGGGCGAAGGCGCCCGCCTGCGCCTCGAGTCCGGGGGAACCGGCGAGCCCGTCACCAGCCCCGGAGAGAGCGCGCCATTCCTGGCCCTCCTCGGCTACAGCCTGGCGGTTCCGCTCGTCATCCTGCTGGGGCTGTTCGTCGCCGCCGCGCACCGGGCCCGCCGGCGTGAACCGGTGGTCTCGACGTGAGCCGCGTGGGCCCGATCCGCGGACGCATCGCGGCCGTGTCCTTGCGCGCGGCGATGTCCTTCGGGGCGGCTGCCGGAATCGCGGTCGGGCTGGTCCTGGGCAGCCTGACGGGCGCCCTGCTGACCTGGGGTGCGGCCGCCATCCTCGCCTGGCAGCATCAGCTCAGCTTCACGACCGGCGTCAACGAACGGCTGCTCCCCTTCGGGGACACGATCCCGGTCCTGCACGCCGTTCAGGACCTCTGGTTCGTCGTCATCCCGGTCACCGCACTCGCGGTCGCCATCCTCGGCGCGCTCTTCGGTGCGCTGATCGGCGGACTGCTCGGGGCGGTCTACAACGGCTCGTCGCTGCGCGCGCCGGTCGTGATCGACGTCGACGAGCCGCTCTGAGGCGCAGCGAAAACTTCTAATGAAGATTAGACACTCTTAGTCGCGCACGCGTCATATGATTTCCTCACCTTGGTTGCGCTGCACCCGCTGCGCGTCGACGTCGACGCTTCGCCCGTCTACGAGTTGCTGCTGCAGCTCGCGGTGTTCGTCGGCCGCGAGGAGCTCGGCACCTTCGACGTCGGGCCTCGCTGGCGATCGACCCAGGCCGTGCGGTGCGCGCCGCGGGTGCGGCGGGCGCTCGAGCGGCTGGGAGGGGCGTCGGCGTCGTGGGGGCAGCTGCTCGGCCTGCAGGCCACGACCGGGAGCGCCAGCGTGCCCGCCTTCCTGGAGCTGATCGATCAGACCGATCCCGAAGAGATCCAGCTGCACATGCTGGGCTTCTACGCCGGGTCGATCGCGACCCGGTTCCGGGACGCAATCCCCGCCGCGATCCAGGGGAACGGCAAAGCACGCACGACCATCCTGGAGGCCAGCGAGGCGGAGATGCCGGGGACTCAGGCGGCGTTGAGGCGCTTGATCGCGACGCCGCCCGCGACGGTCAAGGACCTCGTCCTCGACGTCCTGAGCGGCTGGTACGAGCGCATCTTCAGCAAAGACGAGGCCGCGGTCACGACGCTGCTCCAGGACGAGGCGCGGGCCCGCAGCACGCTGCGCGCCACCGACCCCGAACGGCTGATCCTGATCGCCACGGGCGTTCGCTACGTCGGCCAGCCGGGCATCGATACGGTGCTGCTCGTCCCGACGCTCATCATGCGACCCTGGCTCGGGGTCGAGAACTACCGGCACATGCGGATCTACTGCTACCCGATCCTCGACGATCCGGAACTGCCCGATGCCGTTCCCCCGGCGCTGGTACGCACGTACCAGGCGCTGGCCAACCCGGCCCGGCTGCGCATCCTGAAAGCGCTCGGCGATGAGAACCTGACCGTCGAGCAGCTGGCCTCACGACTGGGTGACCAGCCGGACGCGATCCGGGCGCACCTCGCCCGGCTCAGGGTGGGACGGCTCGTCGAGATCATCTGCGCCGACGACGCCACCTACGCCCGGCGGACGGACCTCCTGCGCGTGGTCGGCCAGCCGCTTCGCTCGTACCTTCAGCTGCGCACGACCTCGAGCTGAGGGCGCGCCCGCCCTGGGCGTGCGAAGCGGGGCGGCCGGGGAAGGCCGGGGAAGGCCGCGGTCGCGTATGCCAGCTCAGGACGCTCCCCTGTGGAACCAGTCTGGCGCGTTGCAAGTCGCCAGGCAGGTGTTGACCGTCGGGTTGAAGTTGCCGAACGCGGTCCCGACGCCGAAGACGTCAGGCCGCTCGTAGAGCTCGATGGTGGGCAGGTAATCCCGCCACTCCGCCTGGGCCTTCTTGTAGATGGCGACCCGCTGGGTGATGTCGATCGTGTTCTCGCCCTGCTGCAGCAGGTCGGTCAGCTTCGGGTCGTTGGCCCGGTTCCAGTTGGCGCCGGCCGGATTCTGTGCGCTGGGGATCTGGCCGGGCAGCACGGTGGTTGCCCAGGAATCCGGGTCCGGCGCCCAGTTGTTAGCAAACAGCGACATGTCGAACTGGCCGGTCGCCTGGATCCCGCCTCCGGTGAAGTTCTGGAAGAAGATGCCGGCCGGGAAGTTCTTGGTCGTGACCGTGCACCCGATGTCCTTCCAGTTGCTGATCAGGAGCTCTTCCTCGGCCGCCCGCTGCGGATTGCCGGTGGTCGTGCTGATCGTCCAGGCGCACTTGACGCCATTCTTGACCCGGGTGCCGTCGGCGCCCTTGACCCACCCATCCTGGTCCAGCATGGAGTTGGCCTTGGCCACGTCTCGCACGAATTTCGGCGTGCTCGTGTCGTAATAGGGCGCCAGGGTCGAGACCAGGAAGCTGTTCATGGTCTTGCCGATGCCCTGCACCAGCTGGGTGTTCATGGCGTCCTTGTCGACCGCCAGCGCGATCGCCTGCCGGAGGGTCTTGTCATCTCTCCAGATGGTCGGCCGGCCGCAGGTGGCGGCGAAGCTCTGCGAATCGCAGCCGGTCGTGTTGTTGCCGAGGTTGAAGTTGAGGAACTCGTCCAGCAACCCGTTCGCGTACACGGGCTTCACGCTGTTCGATCCCTGCAGGGAGGGCAGGTCCTTGGCGATCAGGTCGAGACCCAGATCCGTGTCACCCGATTTGATCCCGGCGATCTGTGACGACTTGTCGCCATAGATCTTGTAGGTCAGCTTGTTCAGGTACGGCGGATGGCCGAAGAACTTCGCCCCGGAGCGTCCCGCCGCGTAGTTCGGGTTCGGCACCAGCGTCACGATGGCGGCCGGGCCAGGGGTGAAGTCCTGCACCATGTACGGGCCGTTGGTGACGGTCGGCTTCTTGGTGAAGTAGTCGCTCGTCGCCCAGTCCTTGCCGGCCAGGTTGCCCAACACGGACTTGGGCACGATCGCGGTGTTGAGCAAGAGGTAGGGTGCGTAGACGCCGCTGCTCAGGTCGGTGGGCAGGCCGCAGCTCCCCGCCTTCTGCGGACCGAAGTGCCAGACCACGGTCTGGCTGTCCTTGATCTCCTGGGACGCGATGTGGTCGTACCCCGTCGTGCTTGCCGCCCCGACCGCCGGATCGCAGATCGAGTCGATCGTGAACTTGACGTCCGCGCTCGTGAGCGGGGAGCCGTCCGACCACTTCAAGCCGGCCTTGAGCTTGATGGTGACGTCCATGTGGGTGTCATCGATCTTCCTGACGAGCCCGTTGTCGGTCGTGGGGACGTCGGCGACCAGGTCCGGGATTGGCTTGTTCTGGCCGTCGAAGGCCCAGAGCGAGGCCCAGATCGGACCGGTGGCCACCTGCTGCGTGGTCGCCGCGCTGCTCGAAAGCACGTTGAGGTCCTGGACCGGCTCCCAATCGGAGAAGACCAGCGCGCCGCCCTGGCTGCCTTTCTCCGGGCTGTAACTCGAGAGCAACGTCGAGGCGGGCGTGCCGCTGCTGCTCTGCCCGCCACAGGCGGCGAGCAGCAAGCCGCCCGTGAGCGCGGCGGCCGCGCCGCTGCGGGCCCGCCATCGATGTATTCGTTCCATGACTGCCTCCTCAGGTGTGAAGTCCTTCTCTCCACGCTAGGAAGCGCGTCCCGAGTTTTCAATGGAGCAGATTCTTACGGGGATTAGAGGCGCATTAGCGCAGCCGATGCCCGCGCCGCGTATCCTGTCGCTCGATGAGCGCTCGCCGCCTGCATGAGCACGCGCCGCGGGTTCGCGTCCGGACCAGCGACATATACATGACCACGACCACGGTGATCACCGCCGGCTCGCAGTGCCTGCTGATCGATCCGGCGCTCCTTCCCGGCGAACTGGAGGCGCTCGCCGATGAGCTCGCCGACCTGGGCCTCACGGTCGAGGCCGCGGTCTCCACGCATCCCCACTGGGACCACGTGCTCTGGACGCGATCGCTGGGGGATGCACCCCGGTTCGCCTCTCCCAGGGCGATCGCGGCGCTCGCCGAGCATCGCGACCCGCTGCTGGCCGAGCCGCTGAGCCAGGCGGGGGGCCGCTGGTACGCGCGCTGGGACATGGCGCTGGTCGGACAGCTGACGCCCATCCCGCCGGAGGGCAGGGTCCCGTGGAGTGGACCGGCGGCGGTGCTGGTCACGCACGACGGGCACGCACCCGGCCACAGCGCTGTGCACCTGCCCGAGCTGGGCGTGGTCGTGGCCGGCGACATGCTCTCGGACGTGGAGGTCCCCGGACTCGACTGGGACCAACCGGACGCGGCGCCGGCGTACCTTCACGGGCTCATGCGCTTGGCCGAGCTGGACGGGGTTCGCCTCGTCATTCCCGGCCATGGACGCGTCAGTGACGGGGCAGGCTTTCGGGCACGGCTGGAGGCCGACCGACGCTACCTCGACGAGCTGCTCGCGGGCAGGCCGGTCGACGATCCGCGGCTCAAGGGCTGGCCCCCGATGCAACAGCAGCATGCGGACAACCTCGACGGCCTCAAGCGGCTAACGCGCTCCTAATCCTGGGTTAAGGACCCGTCATCGAACGCGGGGTGCGATCCGCGACGCGCGTGAGCGGTGCGGCCGCCCGCGCCCTGGCACCGGAGGGCTTTCACGCGGAACGGGTCGCTTCGACGAAGGCGTCCGGTTTGAGATCGAAGGCTTTCGCGCACCCCGGGTTGCAGAAGTAGTAGGTCTTGCCCCGGTGCTCCCGCGTGGCCGCCGCCGAGGCGGGCTCCACCGTCATGCCGCAAACTGGGTCGATCTCCTGACTCACCTCTCGCCTCCTTGCGTCCTGTTCCTCAATGCCGTGCGGCGAACCGGGGCGGAAACGCACCGGATCGGCGACGAACCGGTCGCGGCAGCGATCCGAGCAGAAGAAGTAGGTCCGATCGGCACTCCGCGCGCTCGCCGGGGCGAGCTTCGCCTCGACCTGCATCCCGCACACAGGATCGATCGCGTAGCCTGCGCCGCCGCCCAGCCGCGTGCGATTTCGATGCAGCCAGAAGAGCCCGGCGAACACGACCAGGAAGATGATGTTGAGCGCCGCGGTGTAATTCCACTGGAAGGTCGGCTGGACGACCTCCGCCGGACGCGCGGTAGGCACCAGGTGCACGACGGCGAAGAGGTATTGCGTCGCGAGTCCAGCGGCAGACATGACGAGCCAGAAGGCCGCCAGGATGCGCAGGGTCAGAGCCCAGCCGTAGAAGCGCCGGTAGATGAGTAGCAGCGGAAACGTGATCAGGTCGGCGAAGATGAAGCTGACCACGCCTCCGAAGCTGATCCCTCCCTTCCACAGGGCGGCCGCCAGCGGGGCGTTGCCGATCGAACAGACGAAGCTGATGATCGCGATCAGGGGGCCGACGATGACGTTCTCGAGCGAGGTGGCGAAGCCATGCCCGCGGAAGAAGATCGTGTTCCAGACGCTGGTCGGGACCATGACCGCGAGGAACCCGGCCACCAGGTAGCCCACGATCATCTCTTTGCGCAGCATCACGAGGTCGGCCATGGTGTAGCTGGCCGCGTCGGCCCAGCCCGCCGGCGACCGGAGCCGCTGCCTGAGCGGCGCCACGGCTGCTCCTGCCGAGCCAGCCAGGCGCTCCTCCGGTGCCGCCGCCGCGGAGCGCTCCAGACGCCGGCGGGCCCCCTCCACCAGCGCGGGGCGGAAGAAGACCCGGGCCACCAGCGCGAGCAGCCCGATCATGATGATGCCGCCGACGTATTCGCTGAGCGCAAACTGCCATCCGATCAAGATCCAGAGCACGAGGCCGAGCTCGATGACCAGGTTCGTGGAGGCGAGCATGAACACCATCGCCGTCGTGAAGTCCGCGCCCTTCTGGAAGAGCGATTTCGCCATCGCGCTGGCCGCATACGAGCAGGATGAGGACGCGGCGCCGAACAGGGAGGCGACGGCGAGCGTACGGGGGCGGTGGTCGCCCATCACCCGCCGCATCTCGGATCGCGAGACGAACGACTGGACGACGCCGGACAGGCCGAAGCCGAAGACGAGCGGCCACAGCGTGTCCCAGAACATGAACGCAGCCATCCGGAGACTTTCCCCGATGAGGGTCACAACGTGCAGCATGGGAGGGCTCCCGCCTCAGGCCCTGGCAAACCGTTCGACGGCTTTGACCAGCTCGTTGACCTTGGAATCATCGCCCTGCCGCACCGAGCCGGCCACGCATCCTTTGATATGGTCCTCGAGAAGCAGGAACCCGACCTGGTCGATGGCGGCCTTGATCGCGTTGATCTGGGTGAGCACGTCGATGCAGTAGGCGTCTTCGGTGACCATTCGCGAGACCCCGCGAACCTGACCCTCGATCCGGTTCAGGCGGGCGAGCAGGGCGTCCCGGTCCTTGGTGTAACTCGGTTTCATCGACCTCAGTATACCCCATGGGGGTATAGCCGGGGTCAGCGGTCCGAGGCAGCTCTCGGCAGGGCGCCGTTTCCCCCGGTCGCATCCGGACGAGCGGCGACGGGCACGTCCGGCAGGAAGAGCCGGAAGGTGGCTCCCGGACCGGCATCGTCGACCAGCTCGAGGGTTCCGCCATGCGCCTGGGCGACCGCCCGGCTCAGGGCCAGTCCCAGCCCGGCCCCGCCACTGTCCCGACTGCGAGCCCCGTCGGCCCGGGTGAACCGATCGAACAGCACCGGCCGAGTCGCCGCCGGGACCCCCGGACCCTCGTCCTTCACGTCGATGCTCCAGCCGCCCGCCCGGCGCCGGCCGATCAGCCGGACCAGCGTGCCTTCGGGGGAGTGACGGAGTGCATTCGCCAGGAGGTTGTCGAGCAGGCGGCGGAGGAGGTCCGGGTCGGCGTGGGCGGTGCCGGTTTCGGGAGCCTCGACTTCCAGCCGTACGCCGGCGCGCCGCGCGACGACGCGCCACCGGGCGGCGGCTTCATGGAGCAGATCGGCCATGTCGAGCTTGGTCGGGGCCGGGTGCAGCGCGCCCGCGTCGGCCCGAGCCAGCACCAGCATCTGATCGACCAGGCGGGCCATTCCCTCGACCTCGTCGACGAGGCCGCGCAGGACCTGTTGGTACTCGGCCGGGGTCCTCACGCGGGCCAGCGTTCCCTCGAGCTCGCTGCGCATCAGGGCCAGCGGGCTCCGCATCTCATGGGAGGCGTCGGCCGTGAATCGCCGCAGGCTTTCGAAGCTCGCCTCGAGCCGGGCGAGCATGTCGTTGAAGGTCGCGACCAGCTCCCCGAGCTCGTCCGGCGGGACCTCGACATTCACCCGCCGGTGCAGATCATGCTCGCTGAGCGAGCGGGCCATGGCGGTGATGCGCCTGACCGGCAGCAGGACGCGTCCGGTGAGCCAGTGGGCGAGCAGCATCCCGGCGGCGACGACGATCAGCGAGAGGATGCCGAGGAAGAGCGCCGTCCGGGCCAGCTCGGTCTGGAGCTCGGCGACCGAGCGGCTCACGATCAGGACCGCATCCGAGCCCTGGCCGGACTGCAGGGATTCGGCATACAGCCGGCGCGGCGTGCCATGGCTGTCCCGGACATCGAGCAAGATCGGACTCGAGCTCCGGCGCGCAGTCGAGGCGACCTGGACCAGGGTCGATGCCGACAGCGCCTGGTCCGGAGTCCGAAACACGGACCCGCTCGACGACACGATGGCAGTGTCCACGGCGACGCCCTGCTGCGTCTCGGTCGGCAGGTCCCCGCCCCCGAAGCTGATCTGCCCGTTGACGTCTTCGATGCCGCTGGCGATGGTGGCCGCCTGGGAACGGAGGACGTTGTCCGCGGCGGTGCTCTGGGAGCTCGAGAAGGCCAGGAACAGCACGATGTCGGCGGCCAGGATCGCGATCGCCAGGGCGGCGCCGTGCGCCAGCGTGAGGCGGCTTCGAGTCCCGCCCAGCCAGCGTTTCATTTGCGCGCCTCCAGCCGGTAGCCTGACCCGCGCACGGTGACGAACGGATCGCCCGCGCCGGCGGCGATCAGCTTGCGCCTCAACCGTCCCATGTAGACCTCAACCAGGTTGTTGCCGCCCTCGAAATCGTAGTCCCAGACATGCTCGATGATCTGGCGCCGGGTGAGGAGGCGTCCCGGATTGTGGAGGAAGAAATCGAGGATGGCGAACTCCTTGGCCGTGAGCTCCACCTCCTGGTCCCGCACCCGCAGGCTATGCGCCGCGGTGTCGAGCACGATACTGCCCGCGGTCAGGACCGAGGTCCGATCCGGGAGATGCCGGCGCGCGAGAGCCCGGATCCGCGCGATCAACTCGCGCATGGCAAACGGCTTCACCATGTAGTCGTCGGCACCGGCCTCGAGCCCGCGAACCCGGTCATCGACCGCGTCCCGCGCGGTGAGCATCAAGATCGGGGTGCTCACCTTGCGCTGTCGAAGCTCGCGACTGATCGCGAATCCATCCGCGCCCGGAAGCATCAGGTCGAGAATGACCGCGTCATACGGCACCGTGGTGGCGGCGGCCACGCCGTCCTCGCCCTCGTGCACCACGTCCACCGCCAGGCCGGACTCCCCCAGGCCGCGCTGCAGGCTGGCCGCCAGGCGCCGATCATCCTCTATCAGGAGCACCCGCATGGGCCGAGTATGGAAGGCGAACCTAACAGATAACTAAAGAATCTGGACCTTCGTTTTAGGGCAGGTTCAGACCCATGGCGCAGGCTGCGTGTGGCGGGCTCGGCGACCGGGTCTGCACGACCACTCACCAGGAGGTGAAGAGCGTGAGAATCTCGAAGAAGCTCGTGCTCGTGGCGGTGCCGGCAGTGCTGGCCGCCGCTTCAACGTCGGCCATCGTCGCTTCGGCCAAGGCGCCGGCCCATCAGGCGACCGTGGCATCGAAGTCCGTGACCAGCGCGCCGGTCGTGGGGACGGCAGTCGTCCGGCCGGCCGCCGCGACCACCAGCACCACGACGGCGTCGACGACCCCCGAGCCGGCGGAGACCCCGGACACCGAGACTGCCGACCAGGCAGGCGCCGCGGGGACCAACGAGCCCGCGGGAGGCGGTCACACCGACGAGGTGGCCGGCGCCACGACCGAATCCAACGTCGACCACCAGTTCGACGGCCAGGAATAGCGCCCCGCCTATGTAACCGAGGCCCGGAGACGATCTCCCCCTCCGGGCCTCGTCCTTCTCTTAACCGTCGCGTCAGATGACACCCGCGGCGGACGACAGGCGCTGGGCCAGCTGGCGCATCGAGAACGCGAGGGCGATCAGCAGGATGCCGAGCACGATCGACCAGGCGGCGACCCACCAGAGCAAGGCCAGAATTCCGGCCCCCGGGAATGCGGCGGCGATCACCCCGAAGATCAGAGACGCGACCCCGGATGCAATCAGGAGCCATTCATGGCGGAGCACCCGGCGCAGCTGAATCGCGGCCACGATTCGGAAGATACCGGTGATGATCGCCCAGGCGGCAACCACATAGAGAAGCGCGACCGCCGTCCAGATCGGTCCGACGATGAGCATGACGATACCGGCGAGGATACTGAGCGCACCTTCCGCGAGCGCCCAACCTTCGCGTTGGCGGATCCCCGCGATGAGGTTGATCGCGCCTTCGACCAGGGCAAAGGCGGCCAGCAGGATCATCAGAGCCTGCAGCGTCAATCCGGGCCTGAGGAACGCGACGATCCCGAACAGGATCGCGACCGTCCCCCTGAGCGCGAGTGCAACCCACGACCGAGCCATGGCTTCGAGCATGTCAACTACCTCCGCAGTGATTGGTCATGGCCTTATGATCGAGAGCAGGGGATGAGAGGGCGGAAGGAGCAGCGATGTCCACTCTGTGGGAGACCATCGACGAGCGAGAGCGGCGCGTCAAAGGATCGCGGACGACGAGCGTCCTGGTTCGGGCTGCCGAACAGATCCCGGGGGGCAAGACCCTCGAGGCGGCATTCGCCGAGCGGCCCTTCATCAGCCGCGAGCAATTACGGGACATCGCCCGCCAGCACTATGAGGGTCCGGTACTCACCCTCTATCTCAATTTCTCCGCCGAACGGCTGATCCGGGCCGATCGCCCCGTCTTCCTGAGTGTCTTCGCGAGCCTCCGGCACCGTGAGCTCGAGGCCCGCAAACCGTACATCGAATCCCTGCCTCACGCCCAGCGGCTGCGCCTGCCCGACGACCTGGCCGATGTGGCGTCCTTCCTCGAGGGCTTCAGGCCCGAGGGCGCCCGCGCCGTCGTCATCTTGAAGGCGGGCGCCCAGCTGAACCGCGTCATGCCGCTTCCGGTGCGGGTCGCCGACTCCCTGACCATCGAGGCCGACCCTTATGTCGAGCCGCTCGAGGCGATCATGGAAGAGGAGCGCCGGGTGCTCGTGGTCGACCTCTCGAAAGAGAAGACAGCCGTCTCGGTTTATGAGCTCGGCCACGAAGAGCCGGTCGAGACCGCGAAGGCGTTCGTCCCCTCTGAGACGGTCGACGCGTCCCGACCCGGCAAGGTACAGCGCCACCGGCTGACCCACCTCCAGTGGCACCTGAAATCGTCGGCTCAACTCGCGAGCCGCGTGTTCCGGGAGCGAGCCTGCGACCTGCTGGTGCTGGTCGGCGAGGCGACGCTCGTCAAAGAGTTCGAGGACTACCTGCCCAAGGCGATCGTGGAGCGACTGCTGGCACGCCTGCAGCTGTCGCCCAGGGCCGACCCCGACGAGCGGCGCTCCGCGATCGAAGACGCCCTCACCGCGCGGCGCCGGCAGGACGAGGGCGCGGCTCTGGAAGAGCTGGGCTACTTCCAGGCCCAGGACCGGCTGGCCCGCGGGTTGGAGATGGTCATCGGCGCCGCCAACCTCTTCCTGATGCGGCAGCTGCTGGTCGCCGACGAGTTGACCCGGCCCGGCTTCTTCTGCCGGCGTCATCACTTCCTGTCGTTGAAGCCGGGGTCGTGCCCCTTTGACGCGCAGCCGCTTGAAGCGGCCGAGAACGTCGTCGACGAGCTGATCGAGATGGCTCGGCTCCAAGGCGTCGAGGTGCTGCTCGTCCGGCATCGGCAGGATCTGCTCGGCCCGTACGACGGGGCCGCGGCCGTCCTGGTGACGGCCACGCCGCTCGACGAGCTGCGAGCGGTGAGCGTTACGAGCTGACGCTCCCGCAACCTTGCCCTGCGCGGCCTCCTGCGGCCGGACTCCGTCTTTTTGGCTCACGATCGATCACTCATCGTGCTTCATCTCCTTCCCCAGGGGGACAGACCACTCCTCTTCACGATGTCTGGCGCCCACCCTGAACGTCAAGCCGTGACCGTCATCAATCGTGTGGACACACCCGTAGATCTTCGGTGACCCCACTTCACCTTTGACATCCATTTCCCGGTGGGACTAAGCTGAGTGTGCATCTGTCAATCCTCTGACGGAGGGGTACCGGGTTCAGGGGCTCCTGAAGGGGTCGAACGTGAGCCATTTCACGCGGCGTCAAGCGCAGATCGTCAAGCTCATCTCGGACGGCCTCGTGGACAAGCAGATCGCGGTCGTACTCGGCATCTCGGTGCCCACCGTCCGCACTCAGCTGCAGCGGCTCTACCGCGAGCTGGGCTGTCACAACCGGGCCGGCGCGGTCGCGAAGTGGATCGCCGGCGGCGCGATCGTCCCGTGATGCGATCGTCGAGATGGTCGAAGCGCAGCTGATCCGCTGCCCGAACTGCGGCAAGCAGAACCGGGTCCCGGCCGCCGCCCGCGGCGTCCCGCATTGCGGGGCCTGCGGCAAGCCACTGCCCTGGCTGACGGAGAGCAGTGAAGCGGATTTCCCGGCCGTCGTGGAACAGAGCGCCTTGCCCGTGCTGGTGGATTTCTGGGCCCCGTGGTGCGCCCCGTGCCGGATGGTTTCGCCAACCGTGGAGCAGATCGCCCGCGAACTCCCGGGGCGGCTCAAGCTCGTCAAGATCAACACCGACACCGCCCCCACCCTCTCTCAGCGGTTCGGGATTCGCGGGATTCCCACGTTGATGCTCTTCGACCACGGCACCGTCGTGGACCGGGTCACCGGCGCGCTGGGCGCCCCCGCCTTGCGCAAATGGGTGGAGGAGCACCTGCCCAGAGCCGCCGCCCGGCCGTAGCCGGGAGAGCCGGCGTTTGGGCGGCTCTCCCGGAATGAACGGAGGGAGGTTACTTCCGGCCGGTGGTTTGCGCCTCGCGCTCCTTGGCACTCGTCGTCTGGCTGTCGCCGTTCCCAGTAGACGCCGATTGAGTCGCGGTCGACGCGCTGTCGCCGTTCCCGGTCGAGGCCGACTGCTCCCTGACGTTGGTCGAGCCTGAGGTCACCGGGATCTTCTTCGCATGCGGCTTGCCGGGCTGCGCCTTGGGCAGCGTCAGCACCAGCATTCCGTTCTGGAACTCGGCCTTGGACTGTTCGCACACGGTTGGCTCGGGCAACGTGACCTCACGCAGGAAGGCGCCGTAGTAGTTCTCGCGCATCCAGTAGTTCTCCGACTTGGTGTTCTGGGGCGCCTTCACCTCGCCAGAGATACGAATCGTGTTTCCGTCGCAGATGATCTCGACGTCCCGCGGATCCACGTTGGGCACGCCAGCTCGGATCACCCATTCCTTCTCCGTCTGGTACACATCCAGCGGCAGGAAGCCTTCGCCGACGACCCCGAACACATCGCCCCGGCGACGCCCGGTGCCGGCGATGGAATCGCTAAACAGCCGGTCCATCGCGCTGTGGAGGGACACCAGATCACTGATTGGCGACCAACGCGAAATAGCCATCTATCATTACCTCCTGAACTGAGCCTGGCGGGTTCACACTATCGGTGGACGTCCTCTCAGTATCGGAGCGATCCGAATCCCCGGCAAGCCCAAGGGCGGCAGCAAGCCGAGCTTTGATCTCGGCTGTCGTCATCAGTGACGACAGCCGCGCGGGAGGGCCAGCTCCGCGAGCCGACCCTCCGTGTTGCGTCAGGCCGCCGCGGCCGCGATGACCTGTCCCGCCGGCGGTCGCGTGGTCGACGCAATCGCCAGCGCACCGAGTCCAAAGACGATGGCGACGAGCGACACCAGCGCCCCGAGGATCGGCACCAGTCCGACCACGCTGAGCGCGAACAGACCAGCCAGCAGCATCCAGACGGGATGCACCTTCCAGCCGAACTGGCCGGCCGCCCAGCGGCCGATCAGGAAGCCGGTCACCACGTAGCCCAGGGCGGCCGCGAGGATGTAGGCGGGCAGCAGCAGCAACCCGAGCCACCATCCGCCGATGATCAGCCCGACGATGAACGCGAGCACGCCGATGATGGGCGTGACCACCAGGATCGCGGCGCCGAACGCCAGGCTGGCGCCGGGCCGGCGCTGGAGCGCCTCAACCGCCTTTGCGCTGAAGGACGGGAAGAGCAGCACCAGCAGCAGACCGAGCGCGGAGATCCCGATCAAGCCCTGCAGCCAGCCGATGAACGCGCCGACCGGCGACGCCGGAGTCCCGACCCAGGGCGTGGTCGCGTTCTGCGGCGTGTGCCGCGTGACGGCGCCGGCGACCGTCGCACCCGTGCCCATGACGACCGGGTTCTTGCTCGTGTAGTCGAGCCGGCCGCTCACGCTGGCCCCGCTGGCAAGCGTCAGCCGGTCGACGCTGCCCGTGATGTCACCGCCCACCGTGCTGGCGATCGTCACCGTGCCCGCGCCGAGCATGACGTTGCGCTTGACCGGCGCGTCGATGGTGGCCGTGCCCGTCCCGAGGAGGAGGTCGCGACCGACCGTCGCCTGGGAGCCGAGGGTCAGCGTCCCGGCGCCGACCACCACGTCGCCGGCCACCGGCCCGGTGATGGTGACGGTCCCGCCGCCGACCCGGATACTGCCGTCCACCGGACCGCTGATGTCGACGGTGCCGCCACCGATCATGACGTCCCGCGTCACGTGTCCGGAGACATTGACCGTGCCCCCGGCGGCGATCAGATTGCCCGCGACGGCCCCCTGCACGGTGACCGTGCCACCAAACGCATAGAGGTCATCAGTGATGGTCTGACCCGGGCCGACCGTCACCTGGTTGTCGCTGCGCACATCGGCGGCCGCCGCCTGCAGCGGCAGGAGCAGCAGCAGCGCGCCGGCCAGGGCGAACAGTCGGATCAAGAGAATGAAGTCCTTCCTGAGATGTCGCATGACCACATGCCTCCTTGCACCAGCCACCCTTCCCGTGGGGGCTTCTGCCATCTTGGCGTGTGGGGGTCCGGAGCCAGAGGGACCAACGGCCCGGGAAATCGAGGACCTGGCCCGAATCAGGCCTGGCGCTATGACCGCCCTGAGTGTGTCGATTTCCCAGGTCCTCGCTCGACGTATGGTTAGAGGCAGGGTCGAAGCGGACCGCATAAAGAGCCCGGCCTCAAGCTCAAGCACAAGGAGGACAAGCATGCGAGTCATGGTCCTGGTCAAGGCCAACAAGGAGTCCGAAGCCGGCGTGCTACCGGACGAGAAGGCCCTGACGGAGATGGGGAAATTCAACGAAGAGCTCGTCAGGGCCGGCGTGATGCTGGCCGCCGAGGGTCTGCAGGCGAGCTCGAAGGGCGCACGGGTCCGGTTCTCCGGCGCCACGAGCACCGTCATCGACGGGCCCTTCGCGGAAACGAAGGAACTCGTCGCCGGCTTCTGGCTGTGGCAGGTCAAGTCGATGGCTGAGGCGATCGAGTGGGTGAAGCGCGCCCCGTTTGAGGGCGGCGAGATCGAGATCCGCCAGGTGTTCGAAGCCGACGACTTCCCCGCGATGACGCCCGAGCTCAGGGAGCAGGAGCAGCGTTCCCGGCAGAATGCGGCCGGACGCTCCTAGGTCGAGCCGGCATGCAGCGGCGGGCCGGTCAGGATGATCGGTCCGCCGTGACCGTGTCGGAGACCCATCGCGCGATCGACGCGGTCTGGCGGATCGAGTCGGCCCGGCTGATCGCCGGGCTGACGCGGATCGTGCGCGACGTCGACCTGGCCGAGGAGCTCGCCCAGGATGCGCTGGTCGCTGCGCTCGAGCAGTGGCCCCAGTCTGGCGTCCCGGACAAGCCTGGCGCCTGGCTGATGGGGACGGCGAAGCACCGGGCCATCGACCTGCTGCGCCGGAAGACCGTGCTGGATCGCAAATACGAGCAGCTCGCGCAGGATCTGGAGGCGCAGCAGGGCGGAGAGGACCTGGACGCCGCCCTCGACGAGCGAATCCGCGACGACCTCCTGCGCCTCATGTTCATCGCCTGTCACCCGGTGCTCTCGACCGAGGCCCGGGTTGCCCTCACGCTTCGCCTGCTCGGAGGACTGACCACGGACGCGATCGCCCGCGCCTTCCTGGTCACGGACGGGACGGTGGCCCAGCGCATCGTCCGGGCCAAGCGCACGCTCGGCGAGGCGCATGTTTCCTTCGAACTGCCCCTCGGTGCCGAGCTTGCCGCGCGCCTGTCGTCGGTCCTCGAGGTCATCTACCTGATCTTCAACGAGGGCTATTCAGCAACCGCGGGCGATGACCTCATGCGGCCCGCCCTGTGCGAAGAGGCGCTCCGGCTCGGCCGCATCCTGGCCGAGCTCGCGCCCACGGAGCCGGAGGTGCACGGGCTGGTCGCACTGATGGAGATCCAGGCGTCGCGTGCGCATGCGCGCGTCGGACCATCGGGCGAACCCGTCCTCTTGCTCGACCAGGACCGCGCCCGCTGGGATCATCTGCTCATCCAGCGCGGACTGGCGGCACTCGCGCGTGCGGAGAAACTGGGCGGCGCGTTCGGCCCCTACGCGCTGCAGGCCGCCATCGCCGCCTGTCACGCACGGGCGCGGACCGCGGCGGACACGGACTGGACACGCATCGCCGCTCTCTACGATGCGCTCGCCCAGCTCGCGCCGTCACCGGTCGTGGAGTTGAACCGGGCGGTCGCCGTCGGCATGGCGTTCGGTCCCGGCGCCGGGCTCGAGCTCGTCGATCGGCTCCGGTCGGACCCGTCGCTCACCGCGTACCATCTCCTGCCCAGCGTGCGCGGGGACCTCCTGGCCAGGCTCGGCCGCCTGGACGAAGCCCGGGCGGAATTCGAGCGCGCCGCGTCGCTCACGCGAAACGTGCCCGAACGCAGGCTGCTGCTCGAGCGCGCGGCCGGGTGCGCCCGTGGCGAGCGGGCATCGGCCGCCGCTGATGCATGAGCGGCACAGGGCTAGGGGTCGACCTCGTAGTGGGTCGCGACCAGATCCCGTTCGACCAGGAAGCGATCGTCCTCCGGGTAGAACACGGCTTGTTCGTAGTCGGCACCCGCGAACGCTCTGACCGCGTCAAGTGACTCCCAGAGGGTGAACATCACGAACTCGGTTCGGTCACCCACGTCTCGCCGGAGCATCCAGACGCCACGATTCCCGGGCGTCTTCGCGTATTCGGACACGCCGGTGCCGCGCATGTACTGCGCATAGGCGTCACTGTCCCCTCGGCGCACGGTACCTTTCCAGATCCTCGCGATCATCCCTCCCTCTCCTCTTCAGTGTAAAAATGACCCCTGCCACGCCGCCATCGGCTGTGAGCCCACCATCGCGCTAGGATAGGTCGCAGCCGACGGAGCGGTCAGCCTTCCAAGGAGGGAAGTGAGATGCCGACATTCATGGACGTCCACGACGGGATGCACGTGACGCCGCAGCAGCTGGCTGAGGCGCACGCGAAGGACATCGAAGCCCAGAAAGGCACCGGCGTCAAATACGTTCGCTACTGGCTGGATGCGAAGGCAGGGAAGGTGTTCTGCCTGGCGGAGGGACCGAACAAGGAGGCCGTGGCCGCGGTCCATCGCAAGGCCGGGCATCCCGCGAACGAGCTCTACGAGGTGACCGAGGGCCGGTAGCTCGGAGCGACCTGTTCAAATGTTCGACGTCCGGCCGCGCGGCGCCCGGGTCGGCTGCTCCCGTGGCACCCTCGCATCTGGCCGCACTCGGAAGGCAGGCGCTTCTATCTCGCAGGCATTCACAATCCGCCCGGGCGGACCGGCAGGGTCTCTACTCGGCTTGTCCGAACTTCTTTATCTCCTCCAACTCCTGCGGGGTCAGCTCGCGCGGCGCCTCACCGCGTTTGACCTTCTCGGCCTGGACGTGGTGCCGGATGGTCTCCACAATCTCGGGATTCGCGAGCGTGGTGATGTCGCCAGGGCTCGTGAAATTGGAGATCCCGGCGATGACGCGGCGCATGATCTTGCCGGATCGGGTCTTGGGCATGTCCGGCACGATCCAGACGCTCTTCGGCCGCGCGACCTTGCCGATCAAATTATCGATCGCGCCGGAGACCTTGTCCTCGATCTTCTTACTCGGCTTCAGGCCCGGCTTCAGCGCGATGTAGATCTCCACCGCCCGGCCCCGCAGCTCGTCTATCACTGGCACCGCAGCGGCCTCGGCGACCTCCTCGACAGTGAGGCTTGCCGATTCAAGCTCCTTGGTGCCGAGCCGGTGCCCGGCCACGTTGATCACATCATCGACGCGTCCGAGGATGCGGAAGTAGCCGTCCGCCGCCTGCAAGGCACCGTCGCCCGCGAAATAGGGCCAGTCGCGCCAGTCCTTGCTGTTCTTGTCCTTGTTGTACTTCTTGTAGTAGATGTCCACGAAACGCTCCGGCGCGCCGTAGATCGTCTGGAAGATGCCCGGCCAGGGGTTGCGGATGCAGATGTTGCCGGCCTTTCCGCTGCCGGCCGGCACGGACTTTCCCTCCTCGTCCAGGATCACCGGGTAGACGCCCAGCACCCCTGGCCCGCAGCTGCCGGGCTTCATCGCCTGCAGGGCGGGTAGCGTGCTGCCCAGGAAGCCGCCATTCTCCGTCTGCCACCAGGTATCGACGATGGCGGCCTCGCCCTTGCCGACGACGTTGTAGTACCAGCCCCAGACCTCCGGCTCGATCGGCTCGCCCACCGTCGTCATGTGCTTGAAGTGGTAGTTGTACTTCCTCGGTTCGTCCGGACCCAGCTTGCGCAGCATCCGGATCGTCGTCGGCGCGGTGTGGAAGATGTTGACTCCGAGGCGCTCGGCGATCCGCCAGGGGCGGCCCGCATCCGGGTACGTGGGAACGCCTTCGTACATCACGCTGGTAGCGGCCAGGGCCAACGGGCCGTACACGATGTAGGAGTGGCCGGTGATCCAGCCGATGTCGGCGAAGCACCAGTAGGTGTCCTCCGGATGGATGTCCTGGTAGTACTTGGAGGTCCCAGCCACGTATGACAGATAGCCACCGGTACTGTGCTGGGCGCCCTTCGGCTTGGCCGTGGTTCCGCTCGTGTACATCAGGAACAGCGGCGCCTCGGCCGGCATCGACACCGGCTCCACGACTTTGTCGCGATAGTCGTTGAGCACTTCGTCTACGAAGTAATCGCGGCCTGACACCATCGGCGTCTTGGACGAATACTCGCCGGGGTGCCGGCGCCAGACCAACACCTTGTCGACCTCGGCGCCCTCCTTCCTGGCGGCCGCGAGAGCCTCTTCCGCCTTGACCTTGTGATCCAGGAGCTCGCCGTTCCGGTAGTAGCCATCCATGGTGACCAGAACGCGGCTGCCGGAGTCGGCGATCCGACCGCCACAAGCTGCGCCGCTGAAGCCGCCGAATACCTCGGAGTGGATGACGCCAAGACGGGCGCAGGCAAGCATCGACACGGGCAGCTCGGGGACCATCGGGAGATGGAATGTCACGCGGTCACCCTGCTTGAGTCCACAGAAGTCCCGGAGTAGCGCCGCGAACTCGTTGACGCGCCTGTAGAGCTCCTGGTACGTGATGACCTGGGTGTCCGCGGATTCCGGCTCGGGAACCCAGATGAAGGCGGCCTTGTTCCGGTACTTCGCGAGATGGCGATCGACGCAGTTGTAGGAGGCGTTCAACCGACCCCCGGCGAACCACTTCCAGAAGGGGGGGGTGCTGGTATCGAGCGTGGTGTGCCAGTACTTGTCCCAGGTAAGCAGGTCGGCGTACTCCTTGAAACATTCGGGGAAATTCGCTTCCTTGAATCGCTCGAAGATACTCGGGTCACTCGCATTGGCCTGGCCAATGAATTTCGCCGGCGGGGAGAAGTACTCTTCTTCTCGCCAATGGACTGCGATCTCCGCCTCGGAGACCTCGACTTCTTGCGCCGTTTTCATTGCCCAACCTCCCTCACATCTGCCGACCCATCGCCCACCGATCCCCCCCGACCCAGCCGCCTAGATACTAGTCCGCGGCGGGTAGACTTGTTGGGCCTGGAGTGGGCCGGATGACGAAGCAGTACCTCGTGGGCGAGCTCTCCTCGTTGCTCGCGTGCCTGCTGCCGGTCCCTGACGAGTCGCTCGGCAATGCCCTGCGCGACCTGCGGCGAGAGGTGGAAGCCGGCCCGGTGTCGAGCCTTCCCCCGCTGGCACGACAAGCGGTAACCCTCACCGACCTGATTTGCTGGGTCACTCTCGAGCGGGGTGACGTGGCTCGTTTCTGTCGAGATGTCGACACGGCTGTCGCGCTTCGCGAGTTCGCGCTCAGCGCCGACCTTTTGCCTTAGGCTGCGGAGCTCGGTCGGCAAGCGCGGTCGCAGGCTAATCCGTGCTGACCGATTCCCCCAGGCCGCTGCGCCAGCCGCCCTCGTCGATGAAGGCGAGGAACGCTTCGTCGACCGGTCCCAACCGCCGGTCGCGCAGGTAGACCAGATGCCACTGCCGGCGCAGCGGGAAGCCGGCCACCCTTAGCTCGACCAGAAGCCCGAGCTTGAGCTCGAGCGCCACGGCGTAGCGGGAGATGATGGTGATCCCCAGCCCGCGGGCGACGGCCCGCTTGATGGCGCCGTTGCTACTCAGTTCCATCACCGCATCGACCGCGAGTCCCGATCGGCGCAGAGCCTCCTCCGTGGTCTCACGGGTTCCCGAACCCGGCTCGCGCAAGATGAATGGCTCGGCCGCCAGACGCCGCACCGAGATCCGTCCCGCGCCGGCCAGCGGATGCCCGGGCGCGGCGACCGCAATCAACTCGTTGGGCAAGAAGGGCCGGACCGTCAGCGGAATGGCCGGCCTCGGCCAGGTATGACCCACGACCGCGAAGTCGGTCTCGTTGGCGAGCAGCCGCTCGTACGCGTGCTGCCGGTTGCCGACGTCGAGGCGCACGTCCACGTCCGGGTGCGCGGCCCTGAAGGCGCCCAGGAGATCCGGCAGGACGTAGATGCCCACCGTGGTGTCGCCGGTCACCCGCAGCGCACCGCGGCGCAGGCCGCGCAGCTCGTCGAACGCGCGGCCGGTTGCCTCGAAATCGGTCAGGATGCGAGCCGCGTACTCGTAGAGCAGCCGGCCCGCGGCCGTGAGATGGATGCGCCGCGCGATCTCCTCGAAGAGCGGCAGCTGGACGGCCTGAGCCAGCGTCTTGATCTGGTGCGAGACCGCCGGCTGGCTGAGATGGAGCGCCTCGGCGGCCCGCGAAAAGCTGCGACGGTCGGCCACTTCCTTGAAGATTCGGAGTTGGTGGACCGTGACCTGCTGCTCGAACGTCCGGGCCGGCAGGGCGCGGCGCACCGGGATCGAGGCGGCCCGCGGGGTCATTCATAGATTGTATAGCTCGGATCGGATATATGTATTGGACTTCATGCCTAGGGTGAGCTAGGGTCGCACCATGGGGACGGCGAGCCGGTCCGGCAGGCAGCGACCGATCTTCGTCGCCATCGGCGGCGACAGCGGGAGCGGCAAGTCGACGCTGACGGCGGGCTTCTACCGCATCTTCCCGCGAGACCGGATCACGACCGTCTGCCTCGACGACTACCACAGCCTCGACCGGCGGGAGCGCGCGCTCGTCGGGATCACCGCGCTGAACCCCCGGGCCAACAACTTCGCGCTGATGGAGAATCAGCTGCTCGCCCTCAAGCGCGGCCACACGATCTCAAAACCCGTCTACGACCACCGGGACGGCACCTTTGGCCAGCCGGAGGAACTCCAGGCGAAGGAAGTGGTCATCGTCCAGGGACTGCACCCCTTCCTCGTGCCCGGGGTTCGCGGCCTGTTCGATCTCCGGGTCTGGCTCGATCCGGAAGACGAGCTCAAACGGAAATGGAAGGTGCAGCGCGACGTGGCCAAGCGCGGCTACACCGAGGCCCAGGTCCGCGCGGAGATCGCCGCCCGACAACCGGACGCGGCCGCGTACATCGCTCCTCAGCGCAGCTTCGCCGATCTCGTCGTCCGCTTCTTCCGCATGGAAAAGGGCGGCAGCGATGAGCATCTGAGCGTTCGCATCACCGAGCGGGAGAGCCTGCCCCGGTTGAACCTGGACGGTCTGCTCGGCCGGGCCGAACAAGGGCTGCGCGCCCTACGCGGCACCGACGATGGGCGGACCGCCGACATCCTGGAGATTGACGGAACGATCGATCGCGTCACCGTCCGGCACCTGGAGGATCGCATCTGGGATCACATCGATGCGCGCCACCAGCATCTGCGACACCTCGCTCCCGACCAGTTCGGCGACTTCCAGGACGGCGTGATGCACACGCATCACAGCGATCCCCTGGCACTGGTCCAGCTCTTGCTGGTCCATCGGATCCTCAGCGCCAAGAAGTCGGTGCTGCTCAAAGTGCCGCTCAGCCTGCACGAGTCGATGATCCATGCCCATCAACAGGAGGAAGAAATCGCCCATGACCACGAGCACGTCTGAGCCGGGAACCGGCACCGTCCGGGCCACCTACGACGCCGGGGTTCACGAGTATCGGGAAGCCTATTACGACCCCAGTTATCGGCCGAAAGAAACAGATATCCTGGCCGCCTTCCGCGTGACCCCGCAGGCCGGCGTCGCCCCCGAAGAGGCGGCGGCGGCGGTCGCCGCCGAGTCCTCCACCGGCACCTGGACCACGGTCTGGTCCGACCTCCTGACCAACCTGGACCGCTACCGGGCGCGCTGCTACCAGATCGAGCCGGTCGAAGGACAGCGCGACCAGCTGATCGCGTACATCGCCTATCCGCTGGACCTGTTCGAAGAGGGGTCGGTCGTCAACATGATGTCCTCCATCGTCGGGAACGTCTTCGGCTTCAAAGCCCTGCGCGCCCTTCGTCTCGAGGACCTCCGCATTCCCGTGGCCTACCTGAAGACGTTTCCCGGTCCGCCGCACGGGATCCAGGTCGAACGCGACAAGCTCAACAAGTACGGCCGGCCGCTGCTGGGCGGGACGATCAAACCCAAGCTCGGACTGTCGGCTCGAAACTACGGCCGCGCGGTCTACGAATGCCTGCAGGGCGGTCTCGACTTCACCAAGGACGACGAGAACATCAACTCCCAGCCTTTCATGCGCTGGCGCGATCGTTTCCTTTTCACCATGGAAGCGGTGCGCAAGGCGGAGAGCGAGACCGGCGAGCGGAAGGGACATTACCTGAACGTGACGGCCGGGACCATGGAAGACATCTACGAGCGGGCAGAGTTCGCCAGGGAGCTGGGCGCGCCCATCATCATGTCCGACTTCTTGACCATGGGGTTCACGGCGCACACCTCGCTCTCCCGCTGGTGCCGCGACCACGGCATGCTGCTCCACTGCCACCGGGCGATGCACGCCGTCATCGACCGCCAGAAGAACCACGGGATCCACTTTCGCGTGCTGGCCAAGTGGCTGCGGATGGCGGGCGGCGATCACGTGCACAACGGGACCGTCGTCGGCAAGCTCGAGGGCGATCGCGAGGCAACCATGGCCATCAACGACCTGCTCCGGGAGGATGTCATTCCCGCAGACAAGAGCCGCGGGATCTACTTCGAGCAGCAATGGGCCTCGCTCCCGGCCGTCTTCCCGGCCGCTTCCGGCGGCATCCACGTCTGGCACATGCCGGAGCTGGTGGCCATCTTCGGGGACGACTGCGTCCTGCAATTCGGCGGCGGGACGCAGGGCCATCCACAGGGCAACCGGGCGGGGGCGACCGCCAACCGGGTCGCCCTGGAGGCGGTCGTCCAGGCCCGCAACGAAGGGCGGGACCTGATCGCCGAGGGCCCGCAGATCCTGTCGGCCGCCGCCCGACACTCGCCCGAGCTGCGGGAGGCGCTGCGGCTCTGGAAGGAGATCAGGTTCGAGTTCGACGAAGTCGATCGCCTGGATCCCGTCGGTACGGGGTCGTGAGCGGTCAATGGAGGATGCGCTGGTGAGACTCGAGACCTTTTCCTATCTGCCGCCGATGAGCACCCAACAGGTCGCCAAGCAGGTCCAGTACCTGCTGACGCAGGGGCTCGTGCCCGCGATCGAGTACGTCCGGGAGCCGAAGCCCACCGACCATTACTGGAGCATGTGGAAGCTCCCGCTCTTCGACGCGCGCGCCGCCGAAGACGTGCTGGCGGAGATCGAAGCCTGCAGGGCCGCCCATCCCGACTGCTACATCAAGCTCATCGGGTACGACCGGGGCCGGCAGAGCCAGGCGGTGAGCTTCGTCGCCCACCAACCAGGCTGATCGAGCCGACCAAGCGGCCGGCGCCGGCCTGTTGTACGTTCGTGCGGTGCCGGACCCAAGCAGATACCCCGAGGTCGAGCCGCACGCCCGCGGGATGCTCGACGTGGGGAACGGGCAACAGGTGCACTGGGAGGTCAGCGGCAATCCGGCCGGGAAGCCGGTGGTCGTGCTCCACGGCGGCCCCGGCAGCGGTACCTCGCCCGGCCATCGACGCTGGTTCGACCCGACGGCCTATCGCATCGTCCAGTTCGACCAGCGCGGCTGCGGACGCAGCACGCCGGCGGCGAGCGATCCGGCGACCGATCTCTCGACCAACACGACCGAGCACCTGATCGCGGACATCGAGCGGCTGCGCGCACATCTCGGGGTGGAGCGGTGGCTCGTGTGCGGGGCGTCGTGGGGCGTGACGCTGGGGCTCGCCTACGCCGAGCAACATCCCGAGCGGGTCAGCGAGGCGGTCTTCGTCTCGATCACCATGACGCGGCCCAGCGACGTGCACTGGCTCTACCACGAGGCCGGCCGGTTCTTCCCCGAGGCATGGGCACGTTTTCGGTCCGGAGTTCCCGAGCAGGAACGGGACGGCGACCTGGTCGCCGCCTACAACCGGCTGCTCAACGAGCACCCGGACGAGGCGGTTCGCACGACGGCCGCGCAGAACTGGTGTGATTGGGAGGATGCCGTCGTCTCCCTCGAGGAGGGATGGACTCCCAATCCCCGCTATGCGAACCCCGACTTTCGCATGACCTTCGCCCGCCTGTGTGCGCACTATTTCAGTCATGCCGCATGGCTCGGTCCCGACCAGTTGCTGCGCAACGCCAACCGGCTCGCCGGGATCCCGGGTGTCCTGGTGCACGGGCTCTTCGACATCGGATCACCGGCCGACGTGCCCTGGCGGCTCGCGCAGGCGTGGCCCGATGCGGAACTGCATCTGGTCCGCACCGGCCACATCGGCGGAGGCGAGATGATGGAACCACTGATCGGAGGGATCGCTCGCTTCGCCAGTCGACGCTGACGCCCGACGGTTCTGGTCAGGCGTTTCCACCTGGCCCGCCGCCGGAGCGGCTACAGGGGCATCGTGGTCCGCGGATAGCGGGCCTCGGGGTCACATCGCACATCGATGCAGGCGGCGACCCCTGAGCTGAACGCGCGCTCCAGGGCGGCATGGATGTCCTCAGGCCGCTCGACCAGCTCCCCGTAGCCGCCGAGCGCCTGCACCACCCGGTCGTAGCGCGCGTGCGGGTTGAGGTCGGTGGCAACGGACGTGCCGAGGATGTCCTGCATCGGATGCTTCTCGAGTCCCCAGATGCCGTTGTTGCCCACGACGCAGACGACCGGGATCCCGTGCCGAATCATGGTGTCGAACTCCATGGCGGAGAAGCCGAAAGCACCGTCACCGGAGAGCAGCAGCACCTGGCGCTCGGGAAAGGCCAGCTTGGCCGCCATGGCGTAGCCGGGCCCGGAACCGAGACATCCAAACGGGCCGGCATCGATCCAGAGGCCGGCCGTGCGCCGCTCGATCAGGCGTCCGGCGAAGGAGACCAGGTCCCCCCCGTCGCCGACGATGATGGCGTCCTGGTCACAGAAACGCTGGACCTCGGCGCAGAGCCGCGCCGGGTGGATCGGCGACGAGTCGGCCTCGACCATGGCCCGGTCCCGCTCGCGACCCACGAGTTCGGCCCGGGCAAGGGTCTTCAGCCACGCCGTGCGCGGCGGCAGTCCTTCGGCCGCGCGGGCGAGGCAGGCGAGCGAACGCTTGAGGTTCCCGTAGACGGCGGCCGCGGCCGGGCGGTGCTTGCCGACGCCGTCGACGTCGACATACACGATCTGCGCCGTCTCCGAGAAGAGGGGCGGCCGGCCGAAGTTGAGACGGAAGTCGAGGGGAACACCAACCACGAAGACCAGGTCAGCCTGGCCGAGGGTGGCGGAGCGCGCCCGGGAGCGAAAGAGCGGGTGATCGGGCGGGAGCATACCCCGCGCCAGTCCGTTGAGGATCGTGGGCAGGCCGGCCGCTTCGGCGAACCGGGTGAGCTCCTCCTCGGCATGTGACCACCACACGCTGCTGCCCGCGACCAGCGCCGGCTGTTCCGCCCGGCGGAGGAGCGCGGCCGCGGCCTCGATCTGCCCCGGCTCGGGGTCCGCTCCTGCATCGGGCTGCAGCGGTTCGCCTGCCGGCGCCTCGCCACCGGAGAAGAAGACGTCGATGGGAACATCGAGAAATGTGGGGCCGGTGCGTCCGCTCAGAGCAATCCGGACGGCCTCGCCAGCCGCCGCATAGGCCTGGTCGGCGGACTCGAGGGTGCGCGCCGACTTGACCAGGGTCCGCAGAACGGCCACGTGATCCATCTCCTGGAGGGCGCCCATTCCCCAGGTGCCGGCGGCAGCGCGCCCGCCGAGCAGGAAGACCGGGCTGTCACTGGCGCGGGCCGCAGCGATCGCAGAAATGGAATTGGTGACGCCAGGGCCGGCGGTCACGGCCGCCACGCCGCAGGACCGCGTGACCTTTGCCCAGCCCTCGGCGGCGAAGGCCGCCGTCTGTTCGTGCCGGACGTCGACGAGCCGAATGCCGTGTCTTACGGCGCCAGTCAGGATCGGCCAGATGTGACCGCCGTTCAAGGTGAAGATATGACTCGTGCCCGCCCGTTTCAGCGCGAGCGCGATCAGGTCCCCGGCATCGCTCATGTCAGCCAGGGCACCTGAGCCACGCCATCACCGGGATTGTATCGTCGAGCGCCGACGGCTCTGAACTATTCTTCTTCCGCCGGGTCCGCGGCGAGGAGGAAGCTGTGAGCACCACCGAATCCGCCGAGTTCAGCGCTCCGATCGACTTCTACCCCTACCGCGACCGCTTCCGGACCTACCGCCGGCTCGACCCTGAGCCAAGGTCACGCGAGAGCATCCTCGACGAGCTGCGGACCATGGCCGAAGAGGAGGACCGTCCGGCGGACGGCGGCCGGGTTTCGGGATCGATCTACCACGGCGGCCACGATCACTACCGTTTCCTGACCGAGGCCTACGGGCTGTTCGCCCACGCCAACGTGCTCCAACGCGACATGTATCCGAGCGCTACCAAGCTCGAGGTGGAGATCGTGGCCATGACTGCGTCGCTGCTGCACGGGG
>DASQGL010000099.1:0-17389 GCA_035632635.1 Candidatus Limnocylindrales bacterium | reverse complement strand
CAGGGCGGCCGCGGCCGTGGTCGCGATCTCGCCGGTTGCGATCCCGGGTGATGCCGCCAATCCGGTGGCCAGCGCCCGGGCCGACGCGTCGCGGCGCCGGGAGATCGTGGGCGGATTGGCCAGGATCGTGGCCACGCGCTTCACGGCGTCGGCTTTCGAGAGCGGAAAGTCGCCCGCGTCGGCCATGTCCGCCGCGATCCGCAGCGCCGCCTGGGGGGTCCGCTTGCCGGCCCGCACCTGGAGCATCCAGAGCGTGCCGCGCTCGACCGTGAACTCGATGTCGCACAGGTCGGCGAAATGGCGTTCGAGCGTGGCCGCCGCCTGCCTGAGCTCCCGTCCGGCGTCGGGCAGCCGCTGGTCGAGGACCGTCAGCGGCTCGGTTTGATGGGTGCCGGTCACGACGTCCTCGCCTTGCGCGGCAAACAGGACGTCGCCGTAGAGGGTCGGATCGCCGGTGGACGGATTGCGGGTGAAGAGCACGCCGCTCGCCGAGTCGCGTCCGAGGTTGCCGAAGACCATGGCCTGCACGGTGACCGCGGTCCCGAGGTCGTCGGGGATGTGCTCCCGCCGGCGGTAGGCCAGCGCACGCTCGCTGTTCCATGACCGGAAGACGGCCTGCACGGCGGCCCGCAACTGCTCCCAGGGGTCGGCGGGCACCACCGCGACGCCGACGATCCGGGTGAACATCTCGCGAAACCGCCGGTGGCAATCGGCGGCAAAGGCGTCATCGCCAGAGACGGATGCGAGCCCGCGGGCTGTCTCGTCGTTGAGCCCGAGGTCCAGGATGGTGTCCATCATGCCCGGCATGGAGACCGGTGCGCCGGAGCGGACACTCACCAGTAGCGGGTTGTGGCGGTCGCCGAACCGGCGCGTCCCCATACCGATGACGCTCGCGCGAGCGCTGGATGCTGCCAGCGTCTCCTCGAGCCGGCGCATGGCCGTTCGAAGCTCCTCATCGAGGCCGGCCGGCCAGCCGCCCGAGAGGAAGCGCTTGCAGACCTGGGTCGTGATCGTGAAGCCCGGGGGCACGGGCAGGCCGAGCTCGGCCGCCATCACGCCAAGTCCCGCCGCTTTGCCGCCGAGGAGCGCCGTCCGCGCGGTGGGCGTGAGGTCGAGCCGGGTGTCGAGCGCGTAGATGTCCCTCATGGGCGCTCGCCAGCCCGTCGGGCCTGCTCCTGGATCGCGCGCCACACGCGTTCCGGCGTCAGCGGCAGATCGCGGATGACGACCCCGGTGGCTTCCGCCACCGCCGACGCGATGGCGGGGGCGGTCGGCATCAGCCCCCCCTCGCCCGCGCCCTTGGCTCCGTAGGGTCCCGGCCCGTCGCCGTTCTCGACGACCATCGAGCGCATCTCGAGTGGCAGGTCCTTGCTGGTCGGGATCCGGTAGTCGAGCGCTCCGAGGTTGCGGATGCGCCCCCGGTCGTCCAGGATCACGTGCTCCATCAGCGTGTGCCCGAGTCCCATGACGGCGGCGCCCTCGTCCTGTCCCCGAACCTGTTGCGGATTCAGCGCCTTCCCGGCGTCGGCGACCGTCACATGACGGACCACCTGAACCTCGCCGGTTTCCCGGTCGACCGCCACCTCGGATGCCGTGACGCTGAACTCATAGAAGGATGCGGTCCCGCCCAGGGGATGGCCTGGCACCTGCTCGCGCCGCATCGATCCCACCCCGATGACTTCGCCGCGGACCTCGCCGAAGCGCGCCAGCAGCGCATCATGGAGCGGCGTCGATCCGCCCTCGCTCGCGGCAGGTCTTGCCTCATTGCCTGCGGTCTGAAGGAGCTGCCGCTGGATGTCCTGACAGGCGCGCAGCACCGCCTGGCCCATGAAGACGGTGGAGCGGCTGGCCGAGGTCTGGAGATCGAACGGCACGACCGCGGTGTCACCCATCACGACGCTGACCCGGTCGACCGGGATGCCGAGTTCCTGGGCCGCGATCTGCGCGAGGACGGTGCGCGCGCCCTGGCCCATGTCCGAGGTGCCGGCGAGCACGGTGGCGCTCGCGTCACAGTGCAGGCGCACGATGGCGTAGGAGGCGCCCGTGGTGGCCGACGCCTTGATCGCGACCGCCAGCCCGCGCCCGTGACCGTCGGGCAACGGCGTGTCCCAGTTGAGGGCCGCCGCGGCCTTGCGCACCGATTCCGCCCAGTCGCCGTCGGCCGGCGTGTCGTGTGGCACGAAGGCCTCGCCCGTCCGGGCCAGATTGCGGAGCCGGATCTCGACCCGGTCGATGCCGAGCTGGCGCGCGGCCGCATCCAGCTGGGACTCGTGCGCCCAGGCGACCTGCGGCGTCCCGAAACCGCGAAAGGCGGTGCTCGGGGTGGTGTGCGACAGGATCGCCCGCACGAGGATCCGGGCGCTGGGCACGCGATAGGGGCCGCAGGCCAGGTAATTGCTCTTCGCGATCACCCGCTCCGCGATGTCGGCATAGGCGCCCATCAGGAAATTGCTCTCGATGTCGGCGAACACGATCCGGCCGTCGCGCGTGAAGCCCCAGCGCGCGTGGATCTCGCACGACGTCCGCCGTACTTCCTGAAAGGTCTCCTCCAGGGTCAGGATCAGGCGCACCGGGCGGCCGGTCCGCAAGGCCAGCATGGCGACCAGCGGCTCGTACTTGGGGTGCTGCTTTCCGCCGAAGGCCCCCCCGGGATCGGGCGCAATGATCCGGACTTTGGCCAGTGGAAGCCGCAGGACCGCGGACAGGATTCGCTGCATCTGGAACGGATTCTGGGTGGCGGTCCAGACCGCGATCCCGTCGCCGTCCGGCGCCGCCAGGAACCCGTGGGGCTCGATGGCGAAGTGCGTGACCATCGGGAAGGTGTAGAGGTGCTCGATGACCACGTCGGCCTGCGCCGCATCGACGTCGCCCCAGCCGTAGTGCATCTCGCGGAGCACGTTCGTCCCGGAGAGCGGATCGCCGCGCCGCAGCTCCGGCTCCTGCACGAGCGGAGCCGCCGGGTCGAGCGCCTGGGCGACGGTGTAGACGCCGGGCAGCTCGTCGTACTCGACGCGGATCATGCCGGCACCCGCTTCCGCCGCCGCCTTGCTCTCGGCGGCGACCGCCGCCACCGGCTGGCCGAAGTACGTGGTTTCGCCGGCCGCCAGAATGGGTCGGTCCTCATGGACGGGTCCGAACCGAGGCATCGGTTGCGAGAGGTCGGCCGCGGTCAGCACGAGACGGACGCCGTCCAGGGCCGCGGCGGACGCGGTGTCGATGGACCGAATCCGCGCCCGGGCGCAATCCAGGTGGACCAGCTTCACCTCCAGCGCGTCGTCGAGGCGGATGTCGGCCACGTAGGTCTGCCGGCCGGTCACCCGCGCGTAGCCACCGACGCGCGGCACCGCGACGCCGATCGAGGTCGTCATGCGCGGGTCGCGCGCGCGGCCGCGAGCACGGCCTCACAGATCTGCTCGTATCCGCCGCAGCGGCACAGGTTGCCGGACAGCGCCTCGCGGACCTCGTCTGGAGACGGCTGGGGTCTGCGCCGGAGCAGATAGTGAGCGGCCATCACCTGCCCGGGGATGCAGAACCCGCATTGCACGGCGCCGGTCGCCAGGAATGCCGCCTGGAGCGCAGTCACGCCTCCCTCCGGCGCCAGGCCCTCGATGGTCACGATCGCCTTCGCGTCGGCCTCGGCGGCCAGCACCAGGCAGGAGGTGACGGAACGATCGTCGAGGAGGACGGTGCAGGCGCCGCACTCCCCGACCGCGCAGCACTCCTTGGTGCCGGTGAGGCCGAGGCGGTCGCGCAGAAGGTCGAGCAGGGTGAGCGCGCCCGGGACCTCGAGCGCGTGCGGGACGCCGTTGACGGTCAGGTGGATCATGCGGGTCCCGGCGCGAGCCGGTGGAGCGCCGTCCGCAGCGCCCGCCGGCTCATCACGAGCAGCATAGCCTGACGGTACTCGCGGCTTCCCCGGAGGTCGCTGATCGGGCTCGCCCGGGCGATCAGACGGAGCAGGAGCTCGTCCTTGATCGCGTCCGTGGTCTCAGGCGCGGCCAGCCTGCCGCTCTCATCGGCGACCAGGAACGCCCGGGGCCCGACGGCCCCATAGGCGAACCGGGTCCGACCGGTCGTGTCGACCAGGCAGCAGAGGTTGATGGTGGCCAGGTCCACGCCCCGCCGGCGCGTGATCCGGGCGAAGGCGGCCCCATGCCGGTCGGGTTGAATGGGCAGGGCGATCGAGGTCAGGAGTTCACCCGGCCGCAGCGCGACGGATCCTCGTCCGAGCAGGAACTCGTCGAGGGGAAGGCGGCGGGATCTCCGCCCACTCGCGAGATCGACCTGGGCGCCGTAGACCAGCAGCGCCGGCAGGGTGTCGGCGGCGGGCGACGCGTGACAGATGTTTCCCGCCAGCGTCGCCCGGTTTCGGATCTGGATCGAGCCGACCGTGGCCGCCGCCTCCGCCAGCGCCGGAAAGCGCGTCCGCATCACCGGGTCGTCTTCGATGTCCGCCATCACGCTGGTGGCCGAGATCCGGACCCAGTCTGCATCCTCGCGGATGCCCGGCTGCAGCTCCCGGACGCGTTTGAGGTCGATCACGACCGCGGGTTGGCGCGACCGGTTGCGAAGTTCGACGACCAGGTCGGTGCCGCCCGCCAGCAGGCAGGCGTTGTCACCGTGTTCGTCGAGCAGCGCGAACAGCTCCGCCAGGGTGGCGGGCCGCGCATATGCGAATGGATGCATCTGGGCTGCGGCTAGAGGACTCGATCGACCTCGTCCATCAACGCCTGCGGGGTCGGCGCCCTGACGAAGACGTAGGGGCGCTCGCAGAAGCGGGCCACGAAGGCAGCTCGCGCGTGACGGAGGGCCTCGGTGTCGACGATCGGCATCGGCCAGCGCGGCGCGAGGAGTTCATTGAGGAGGAAGTAGCTCTGCAGCGAATGCAGGGTCTGGAACTGGCGCTCGAAGGGGATCATCTGGTTGAGGCTCGCTTCGAAGTTGCCGTCGATCGCCGGCACCACCACGGTGTCGATCGGGCTCGGCTCCTGGTAGACCTGCCAGGTCGGCAATCCGCCGAAGAACTTCTCCACCCCTCGCTCGGGAGCCGCCTTGTCGGCGCGCTCGGTCCCCACGGCCCGCTTGCGGAGGTAGACGTCCTTCGATCCCATGATGGCCCGTCCGTCCTCGTCGACGATGGTGGTCTCGGTGGACACCAGCAGCCCGCCGCGCCGGCAGGCCTCGATCTGCCCCATGCTCTTGCCGTGGTTTGATTCGCCGCCCAGGAACATGACGGTTTTCCCCCGATAGCGCACCGCGGACGCATGGAACGGGTGCAGACCGCACGCCTCCAGGCGGAGCGCGAGCATGGTGACGACCGCCTTCTGCAACGGACCCGGGGCCCACGCTCCGGTGAAGGTCAGGGTGCGCCCGTCGTAGCCGACCGCCTGGTCGCCGTCGGCGTTCCAGACCAGGTCGGGCTCGCCAGGGGTCACCTCCGGCGCGATCCGGACCTCGGCGAGCCGGTAGTTCAGGAAGTTCAGGTCCTCGAGGATGTGAGCCCGCGGTTCACGGCCGGTGTAGTCCACCCGCAGGCGTGCGGGCCCAACCGAGAACTCCTCGTGCAGGCTACCCACCCTTCGAGGACGGAACCGGTGCGGACGGCGCGTCCGAAGCGAGACGCGCGGACGGCGTGACCGCGGATCGCAGGATGTCGACCACGCCGGTCGAGCCGTTGACCCGGATCCGGTCACCGGTGTGGATGCGTCGGGTCGCCGTCGACGTACCGACCACGGCCGGGATGCCGAACTCCCGGGAGAGGACGGCGGGATGAGAGGTCAGGCCGCCGGCATCGGTGACCAGGCCGATCATCTTGGTGAAGAGCACGACCCAGGCGGGGTTCGTCATCTGGCAGACGACGATGTCGCCCTGACGGACCTCATCGAACTGGGACGCCGTCAGGATGACGCGCGCCACGCCCTCGACCACGCCGGGCGACCCGGCCACGCCGGTGACCTGGCCCTGCACCGTGGACGGCTTGCGCGAGAACTTGTCGGGAAAGCCCCAGTTCACCCAGTAGGGGATGGCGAGCTGCGAGGGTGTGACGGTGCCGATCCAGTCGGGCGGATGGAAGCGGTAGGCGGCGATCCGCTCCTCGCGGCGGCGCGCTACCATCCCGCGGGCATCGACCGCCTGCTGATCACCCATGAAGACGCGCAGCTCGTTGTAGCGGAGGAGGATGACGTCGTCGGCCTGATCGAGCGCCCCCATCTTCACCAGCTTGTCCCCGATCGCGATCAGCACCAGGCGAACATGGGCGTTCGCCCCCTGGTCGATGTAGAAGTGATGGTCGGGCGTCAGGGGCGCCATCCTCAGGTTGATGCTGTTCACCCGGGCCAGCTCGTCCCGCGCGGTGCCGGTCAACCCCTCGAGGAGTTCTCGGGTGGCGGCCTCGATGTCCGTCTTCACCGCGTCGATCGTCCGCGGATAGCTGTAGTCGGTCTCCAGGTAGCCGCGCACGAGTTCGATGACCGGCTCGACCTGCTCGCGCACCGTCGGAAAGATGAACTCGTGACTCCAGACCGAATGGTAGCCGTACTCGCGCTGGTAGGGCGTGATGCCTTCCCGCAGGAAGCGGCGGCCGCGCTCGGAGCTTCGCAGCGCCTGCAGGATGTCGCCGGCGCTCTCGCCCTGGAAGGCGGCCGTCAGTTCGCGATCGCCCTTCGCCTCCTCTTTCAGGGTCCACAGCGCCCGGATCGAGTCCCAGTTGCGATCGCTGGCCGAGTTCTGGAGGCGGCCGAGGAGCACGTCATCGACGGTGCCGCGCGCCTTCTGCATCGCGGCCCGCAGGTTGAGCGTCGCCGAGAGCTGCGCAAAGTTCAGCATCCAGTGAATCTTCCAGTGACGGTCGTGCATGTCGATCGCATCCTCGAGCAAGCAGGCGAGCTCCATCAGGCTGAGCTCGCCGGCGCGATCGAGCTGGGCGTCGAGGTAGGCGAAGTTGCGGGTCATCTCTGGGACCAGGCGGTCCTTCCACCAGTCGGCGAAGTGCTCGCCATAGGTCGGCAGCACGGCGTCCCCGTACTTGCCGATCAGCGCTGCGTAGCCGGGGTCGCGCGGCACGCGGGCCGCGTAGCGAGCGCCGTACTCCGAGGATTCCACGCGGAGCTCCGAGTCGGCGGGGATGATCGCCGTGTACAGGTACCCGTTCACCGACTTGGCCAGCCAGTCGCAGGCAAAGGGCGTGCCGAAACGCCGGAACATGTGATCGCAGCTCAGCCACCAGCCCCCGATGTCGGCGAACATGGGGCTCAAGGGATGCGGGCAGTGCAGGTCATCGAAAACCCAGAACAGCTGCTTTTCCGCCTCCGAGTCCCAGGTGACGGGGAACTGCTCATCGCCGAGGAAACGGCCGAGAATCTCCTCCGTTGGTGCCACGCCCTGCCTCCCGTTGCGTCAACGCGTTACGCAGAGTGGAGTAATCTTAATCCCTGAAGAGAGGTCGCCATGGCTGTCCCGCGTGAATCCGCCGCGGAGCTGAGCCCGCTCCAGCAGATGACCCGGCTCACCCAGACCCGTTTGTGGAACGATTCTGCCTCACTCGAAGAGCTGACTTACGCCATCGGCCAGGGCGCGGTCGGCGCCACCTGCAACCCGGTGATCGCGCTGACCATTCTCAAGAAGGACATGGCCACCTGGCGTGCGCGCATCGAGAGCCTGGCGCGCGAGATGCCCACCGCGACCGAGGACGACATCGGCTGGAAACTCGTCCAGGAGCTCTCCGTGCGCGCGGCGAAACTGCTGGAACCGGCGTTCGTCGCCAACGGCGGGCGCTACGGCCGCTTATCCATCCAGACCGATCCCCGGAACTACCGCAACAGCGATGCGATCGTGAGCCAGGCGGAAGCCTTCAGCCGGCTGGCACCCAACATGATCGTGAAGATTCCGGTGACCCGGGCCGGCATCCCCGCCATCGAGGAAGCGACCGTCCGCGGCATCAGCATCAATGCCACGGTGTGCTTCACCGTTCCCCAGTGCCTCGCCGTTGGGGAAGCGGTCGAGCGCGGATTGCGGCGGCGCGAAGCAGCGGGCCAGGACGTCGCTCGGATGGGCCCGGTCTGCACCATCATGGTCGGACGCCTGGACGACTGGCTCAAAGTCGTGCTGGAAAAGAGCCCGATCACGGTCGACCCCGGTCATCTCGAGTGGGCCGGTGTCGCGGTGTTCAAGAAAACCTACCGTATCTTCCGCGAGCGTGGATACCGCATCCGCCTGCTGTCCGCCGCGTTTCGGAATCACATGCATTGGAGCGAGCTGATCGGCGCCGAGGCGGTGATCTCGCCTCCCTACTCGTGGCAAAAGCGCTTCAACGCCGGCGACATCGAGGCGAAGCCGCGCATCGACGACCCGGTGGACCCGCGGGTGGTGGATGCGCTGCTCGCGCATTTCCCGGACTTCCGCCGGGCCTATGCTGAAGAGGGCCTATCCGTGGATGAGTTCGATCGCTTCCCGCCGACGGTCCGCACTCTGCGCCAGTTCATCGGCGCGGTCAGCGACCTCGACGCCCTGGTGCGCGACGTCTTGCTGCCCAGCCCGGATGGCTCGTAGGCTTCTTGATGCTGCCCGTGGCGCGCTGAAGGGTGCTCATGTGCCTGCCGGTCGCGGCGGGGCCGGAGTCTCGGCGTCAGAGCGCGGCAACGCGCGCACGGTCCAGCGCGACGCGACGCGCTCGATGGTCTGGATAGGCGGCAGGCGCTCCCAACGGGCGATGGGCAGCCCCGGGCGACGGCGCGGCCGGCCGTAGAAGAACGACTTGCCGAGCTCGACCAGGCCGATGTAGATGACGACCATGAGGCCGAGGATGCCGAGGAACGTGACCGGCAGCGGGGTGAAACCGAAGAAGCGTGCCGCCGGCGTGAGCGGTAGGGCGAGACCCAGCGCCACCACGCAGATCGTGGCCGTCGTCAGCGCCGCCCCGGGCCGGCTTCGGAAGAAGGGCACCCTGCGCGTCCGGATCGCGAAGATGACCAGGCTCTGGGTGGACAGCGACTCCACGAACCAGGCGGTCTGGAAGAGGCTGCCCTGGGCGTGGAAGAGGACGATCATCACCCCGAAAGTCAGGAAATCGAAGATCGAGCTGATCGGACCGAAGAAGATCATGAAGCGGCGGATCATCCGGATGTCCCACTGCGCCGGCCGGCGCAACAGCTCGGCGTCGACGTTGTCCGTCGGGATGGTCATCTCGCTGCTGTCGTACATCAGGTTGTTGAGCAGGATCTGGGTCGGCGTCATCGGCAGGAAGTTGAGCAGCAGCGAGCCCCCCGCGGCGCTGAACATGTTCCCGAAGTTGGACGACGTCCCCATCAGGACATACTTCATGGTGTTGGTGAAGATCCGCCGCCCCTCGAGGACCCCGCCGGCCAGGATGCCCAGGTCCTTGCCCAGCAGCACGATGTCGGCGGCGTCTTTTGCCACCTCGCTGCCGGTATCGACCGAGATGCCGACGTCGGCATCGTGCAAGGCAACCGCATCGTTGACCCCATCGCCGAGGAAGCCCACGTCTTTCTTGAGACTGCGCTGGGCCTTGATGATGCGGGACTTCTGGTCGGGCGAGACGCGGGCGAAGATGCCGGTGCGCGGCAGCCGCGCCAGGAGCTCTGCGTCGCTCAAGGTGTCCAGCTCAGGACCGGTGAGCGTCTCGCCATAGTCCAGCCCGCATCTCCGGCACACGGTCTCGGCCACCACGACGTTGTCGCCGGTGACCACCTTGACCTCGACCTGGAGTTCCCTCAATTGGGCCAGTGACGCCGCGGCATCGACCTTGAGGGCGTCCTCGAATCGGATGAAGCCGGCCAGGTCGAGATCCCGCTCGTCGGTGAGCGAGCATTGCGGACCACCCTCCCAGGCTCGGCTCGCGACGGCGATGACCCGAGCGCCGGCGGCGAAGAGTTCCTGGAGCGTGCCCTGGGCCGAGGCTGGGACCGAGCGGCAGAGCGGGAGCAGCGACTCGGGGGCCCCTTTCGTGATCAGCAGCCGCCTGCCGTCCGGCGCCTCGACCAGCGCGGACATCAAACGGCGCTCATGGTCGAAGGGAAGCTGATCGAGGCGGCGATAGCCGGAAGGTGGGGCTCCGGTCTCCAGGAGGGCGTCGTCCAGGGGGTTTCCCGAGGCCGCCGGATCGGACCTGGAGATGGTGGCGCAGAGCAGCCCCAGGTGCAGGACCTCCTCCGAAGCCTTGCCCTCTGGATCGATGGCCGCCTGGAACGAAATCCGGCCTTCGGTCAGGGTCCCCGTCTTGTCGGTGAAGAGAATCTCGATGTTGCCGAGGTCCTCGATGCTGATCAGTCGCTTCACGACCACCTTCTTCCGGGCCAGGCGGCGGGCGCCCGATGCCAGGCTGACGGTCACGATCGCGGGCAGCAGCTGCGGCGTCAGGCCGACGGCGATGGCCAGCGCGAACAGGGCGGACTCGAGGATGGGCCGATGCAAGAGCAGCCAGTTGGCGATGAAGATGCCGCCCGCCAGGACCGCGGTCACCCACACGAGCAGCATCGAGAAGCTGCGCAGCCCCCGCTGGAACGCCGTTTCCGGCTGGTGCTCGCCGAGGCGGAGGGCGATCCTGCCGAAGACCGTGCGCGATCCCGTCTGCAGAACGACGCCGCGGCCGGCCCCGCCCCGGACGGTGGTCCCCATGTACGCGACCGAGCGCAAGCCCAGCTCGGCCAGGTCGGATCCGGTCTCGGTATCGGCGCGTTTGGACTTGGGCATCGCCTCGCCGGTGAGCACCGCCTCGTCGCACTCGAGCTCCTTGGCGTCGAGCAGCCGGAGGTCGGCCGGGACGAGATCGCCGGTGCGCAGGAGGACCACGTCACCGGGGACGATCTCCGTGACGTCGATCGCGACCGGCTGGCCGTCTCGCACGACCAGCGCCCGATGACGGATCGACGCATGCAGCGCCTCGACGACCCGCGCCGAGCGATATTCGTTGAAGAAGCCGAGCCCGACGCTCAGGCCAACGATCGCGAGGATGATGATCGCGTCGGTCGCCTCACCGGTGATCAGGGCGACGATCGTCGCCGCGGCCAGCAGGATCAGCAGCGGGTTGCGAAGCTGGTTCCCGAGAATGGACAGCGCCCGCACGCCGTGGCTCCGGATCGCATTCGGGCCGTAGATGCCGAGCCGGCGCTGCGCTTCGGTCGCCGAAAGGCCGGCGTCCGCGCTGGACAGCTCGGCGATGACCTGGGTGGCCGGCAACCGGGCGGCGGCGACCAGGCCGAGGCCGTCGCGGTTCGGCTGCGCCGCCACCGTGGGGATCGTCTCTTTCCTATCCCCAGGCCCGCGTCGGTCCCGCGCGCTCGAGCTCCACGGTGAAGATCTCGCGCGGCGTGCGGCGCTGGTAGTCGGTCCCCACGTATTTGCGCGACATGCGGTCGATGAAGGCCAGGTTCTCGTCCGGCTTGATGTCGGTCACGCGGCCGCTGGCCGACAACCAGTGCCAGGGGTTCTTCGGGCTGACGATCGAGATCGACACCTGGGGGCGCTTGCGCAGCGCCTTGCCCTTGCGGGAGCCGACCGGCGAGCTGATCAGGATGTGCTCGCCGTCGTAGTCGACCCACATGGGGAAGGTCACGATCTGTCCTCGGTCGTTCAGGTAGGAGACGTGGGCCAATGCCGGCTCCTGGAACAGGTCGAGCAATTGGTCCGGAATTTTCGATGGCACCCGATTCCTCCTCGGTCAGTCCACAGCAACGACAGGGCTGGGCTGCCTACCGACCCATTGAAGCAGGTCAGGCCAGCGTGGGCGCGAAGGGGATGACTCCGGCGACTGCGCCGCGAGCCGGTGCGACCCTGGTAGGACGCATACTTGGCCCGGATGGCCCTGAAAGCTCTCCTCGTGCAGCCGCTGGCCAAGAAGGTTCCCGAGCTGACGATCTACTTCTGGATCATCAAGGTGCTGACGACCGGCATGGGGGAGGCGACCTCGGATTTCTTCGTCCACACGTTCAATCCCTACCTCGTCGTCGTGCTGGGCGCCGTCGGGCTGGCCATCTCCCTGGCACTCCAGCTGTCCGTCCGTCGATACCAGCCCTGGTTGTACTGGTTGGCCGTCTCGATGGTGGCCGTCTTCGGCACGATGGCGGCCGGGATCCTGCACGTCTACCTGGGGGTCCCCTACATCTTCTCCGCGACGATTTACGGGGCCAGCCTGGCGGTGATCTTCGTGCTCTGGTACCTCAGCGAGAAGACGCTCTCGGTGCACAGCATCGATACCCGCCGCCGTGAGCTCTTTTACTGGGCGGCGGTGCTCGCCACCTTCGCGCTGGGGACGGCTGCCGGCGACATGACGGCGGTCTCCTTCCACCTGGGCTTCTTCGCCTCCGGCATTCTCTTCGCCGTCGTCATCGCCATCCCGGCGCTCGCTTACCGGCTGATCGGCCTCAACGAGATCGCGGCCTTCTGGTTCGCCTACATCATCACCCGGCCGCTCGGCGCGTCCTTTGCCGACTGGCTCGCGGTGCCTGGGGGCCTGGGCGGTCTGAACTTCGGCAGGGGAACCATCAGCCTGAGCCTGAACGCCCTGATCATCGCCTTCGTGGCATACCTCGCGGTCAGCCATCGCGATGTGCGGACGATCTCGAGGCCCTGATCGACAAAGCCGCGGGATCGGCCATCAGGCTGGGCGGCAGGGTCGAGAACCGACTTACCGCGCCGCGGGAGGCACCCTGTCGGCCGCGCTCATCGCCAGGTAGGCGATTTCCATGGCCCGCGCCAGCCGCTTCGACGCGGCGAATTTGCCTTCTTCGGGAACGACGGGATACAGGTCCATCTCGCGGACCTTCTCCATGATGGCGTGCGTGCTGACGCTGGCTCGTTCGTGTTCCATAGTGGGTACAACTCGGTCTGCGACGTATCCATGTGTCAAACCGCCCGGAGCCTCGGCCACCCCGGAGTCGAGGGCCTCAGGGGCTGATCAGCGAGCCCTCGCCGGCGTCGTGGACGCCGACCGACGTCTCCGCCGCGACGTACCGACGCCCGCGTGACCACGACGCGAGGGCGGCGATCAGGCAGGCGGTGATGGAGAAGGTGAACGCCTCGTGGAGGCCGGCCTGGAACGGCGCGGCGATCAACTGGGGGAAGAACTGCCGCCCGGTGAGGGTCGCCGCGTTCGCCGCCGAGAGATGGCTCAAGACACCCGGGCCGATCAGCTGCTGGACCGGATTGTAGCCAAGGAAGGCGGCGAAGAGAATCGACACCGGCGGCAGGCTGCCAACCTGCTGGGCGATCGCCGTCGGGACGCCGTGTGCCTGCAGCCCGGTGCTCAGGGTGGTGCCCAAGACGGTCGACAAGCCGAGGATCATCAGGGTGAAGAAGATCCCGATCGAGAGCACCTGCGCCGAGTTCTGGAAGGTCGAGTTCATGCCGCCCCCGGCGCCGCGGTGCTCCGCCGGCAGGCTGTTCATGATGCCGGCCCGGTTGGGCGAGGCGAAGGCGCCCATGCTGAGCCCGTTGAGCAGGAGGATCAGGGCGAAGATCGGATAGCTGAAGTCGACCGGGAGCAGCTCGAGGAGGACGAAGCTCAGCGCCGCGCCGATCATGCCGCCGGTCGCGAATGGGCGCGCGCCGAAGTGGTCGGACAGGTATCCAGAGATCGGCCCGGCCAGGAGGAAGCCGACCGAGAGCGGCAGCATGTAGATGCCCGCCCAGAGCGGCGTCTCGACGAAGCTGTACCCGTGCTGGGGCAGCCAGATGCCCTGCAGCCAGATGATCAGCATGAACATCAGGCCGCCGCGGGCGACCGAGGAGAGGAAGGAGGAGAGGACGCCGAAGGTATAGGCGCGAATCCGGAACAGCGGCAGCCGGAACATCGGATTGGCGGTGCGGGTCTCGATCGCGGCGAACGCGACCAGTAGGGCGACGCCTGAGCCGAGTTCGCCGAGCACCCAGGGGCTCGTCCAGCCCATGCTGTGCCCGCCATAGGGCTCGATGCCGTAGGTGATCCCGATCATGACCAGGACGAGGCCCAGGGCGAAGGTGAGGTTGCCCAGCCAATCAACGGGCGCGGGCTTTCGGATGCCGCGTTCCTGGAGCTTCAGGTACGCCCACACCGTGCCGAACAGGCCGAGCGGCACGGAGACGAGGAAGATGAGGCGCCAGTTGATCGGCGCGAGCAGCCCCCCGAGGACCAACCCGATGAAGGACCCGCTGATGCCGGCCACGTTGTTGATCCC
Source organism: Candidatus Limnocylindrales bacterium (assembly GCA_035632635.1). Classification (GTDB taxonomy): domain Bacteria; phylum Chloroflexota; class Dormibacteria; order CF-121; family CF-121; genus CF-120. The sequence continues at coordinate 3,221 of DASQGL010000099.1, read as the reverse complement.
CAGCGCCAGGCCGCGCTGATTGTGGGGAAAGGCGTCGGTCAGGATCGCGGCCGAATTCGCGATCAAGAAGGCGGCGCCGATCCCCTGCAGGATGCGGAAGCCGATCAGCCAGAAGGCGCCTGCGTCCCCGGTCATCCAGTCGATGGCCAGCAGGAGGGACGCGACGGTGTAGACGACGAAGCCGAGGTTGTACATGCGCACCCGGCCGAACAGGTCGCCGAGGCGGCCGAGGTTGACCACCAGCACGCTGCTGACGATCAGGAATCCCAGGATCATCCAGAGCAGGAAGAAGCTGTTGCCGGGCGCCAGCGGGTTGAGACGAATGCCCCGGAAGATGACCGGCATCGCGATCAGCACGATGGTCGCGTCGATCGTGGCCAGCAGCACGCCGACGGTCGTGTTGGACAGCGCGACCCATTTGTAGCGGTCCGGCCGGCCGGTGGCCGCCCCGGGCCGCGGGCTCGCCTCAGTCGCCACGCGTCACGCGGTGGGAGTTTCCTGCAGGGCGCGTTCGATGCACCGGACCAGTTCGCGGGCGGACTGCGGATCCAGCTCCACTGCCACCCGGGCCGCGGGACCCGCCTCGGGATTGATGAAGTCGATGTTCAGGGTGTGGTCGAACGGCGCGTGGTAGGGATGGTCGAGATAGACGGTCGCCTGCGTGACCGGGAACCACCCGTCCGGTCCTTTGCCACTGCCCGCGATGGTCGTCCGCTCGGTGACGTATGAACACATGGCTGTGCCCTCCTCAGTCGCTCAGGTACCGGCCGAACCACTCCCAGATGCGCCGCCAGCCGTCGACGGCGGCCTCGGGACGGTAGCTCGGGCGATCGGTGGCGAAGAACGCGTGACCGGCGCCCTCGTAGGTGTGGAAGGCGTAGGTCTTGTTATGGGTAGCCAGCGCCGATTCAAGCTGCTTGACCTCGTCGGGCGTGGGGTACTTGTCCTCCGCGCCGAACAGCCCCAGCAGCGGACAGGCCAGCTTGTCCACCAGCCCGATCACCGGCTTGACCTTGAGCGGGATGTTCTCGGGCGGCGGCGCGATGACGAACGCGCCGTAGCAATCGACGGCCGCGTCCACCGGCAGGCTGCAGGCAGTCAGGAACGCCTGCCGGCCGCCCGAGCAATAGCCGATCACGCCCACCTTGCCGTTCGAAGAGGGGAGAGAGCGGAGATAGCGGATGGCGCCCTCCGCGTCGCCCAGGAGCCGCTCGTCGGGCACGCCGCCCGCCGCCCGGGCCGCGGCCGCGGCGTCGTCCGGGCTCGCGTTGGGCCCCTCGCGATAGTGCAGGTGGGGACAGATCGCCACGTACCCATGCGCGGCGAACTTGCGCGTGACCTCTTTGCTCCACTCGTCCCAGCCGGGCATGTGGTGAATCACCACCACGCCCGGATACGGTCCCGGGCCGAGGGGACGGGCGAGGTAGGCGGCGATCAGGTCGCCGCCGTGCCCGACGAGGGGAATGGTCTCGGCCATCAACCCCTCGGAGGGAGCCGGCTTAGCGGGCGGCAACGCGTTCTCCCTCCCGTCCCTGGAGTTCCGTCACCAGCCGTTCGAGCGCCGGCAGGGACGCGGACAGGGCGGCCCGATCCGTGTCTTTCATCCGCGACAGGTGCGCGCTCAGCAGTCGGGTCCGCACGCGCACGATCGACCGCAGCAGTTGCTCGCCGTCCGGCGTGATCGCGATGTACGCGGTGCGCCGGTCGTTCCCATCCGTGCCGCGCGTGACCAGGCCCTGGGCTTCCATGCGAGCCACCAGCGCGGACATGGTCGGTTGACTGACCTGCTCGATCAAGGCCAGATCGGTCAGCCGCTTGGGTCCCTGCCGCTTGAGCGTGCCCAGCGTCCGCGCCTGGGACAGCGTGATCTCGGCCCGGATCAGCTCGCGACGGAGGAGCACCTGCAGCCGGGCGGTGGCGGCGCCCAGGCGATCGGCCAGTTCCTCGATGGTTCCCCGCGCTGTCGCTTGCACCCCGACATTCTATAGCTACCCTATGTAATTGCCGCTTGGGTTGGGGTCGCCGGCCGCCGCGGCAGAGCGGGAGGCGACACGGGACCACACGGCTGCGCCAACCAGCAACAGGCAGCAGCACCCTACCAGCCCAACGATTCCACCGACCAACGGATTGGCGCCGGACGTCAGGAGAATGGTGAGGGCGCCGGTGCCGTTGATCGACCCATGGGTGGCGGCCGTGGGCAGAACACTGCCGGTGACCTCGCGAGTGGCTGACAGGACAAACGACAACCCGGTCGCGAAGATCACCATGACCAGGACACCGGCCACCGGATGGCCCGGGTAGTTGTAGCCCTGCAGAATCAGCGGAGCGTGCCAGAGCCCCCAAACGACACCAGTGGCGAGGTTGGCAGGGACGATTCCGAGATGCTTCCAGTGGTCCCATAGAAAGCCTCGCCAGCCATACTCTTCACCCAGGGAGAAGACTCCGTTGATCGACCATCCGGCGACCAGTGCCGCCACGAAGGTCACCACGACCATGGCGGGAACGGACGGCGGGTAATTGGCTGCATTCGCAAGCGCGGCCCCGTACTGCCGGGCAACGTTCGCCTTGAGCTGCGCCACGCTCGTCACCACCATCCCGACGCCGCCGACGTGCAACAGACCTCCAAGCACGGCGGTCAGGCCAAAGAACAGCAGCAGGGCTGCAGCGACGGTGACCGCGGGCAGCGCGAAGAACCGCACGATCGAAGGGCCCGTCTGTCTGGACGGCAGGGCGAGTCGCTCGACAACCACTCGGCGTTCGACGATCAAGGCGGCAATCGTGGGAGCGGGCATATAGACAAGCGCGAGGATCGCGATTCCCGGTAGCGAGCTCAGCTTGATGCGGAAGCCTGCGAGTGCCGAGCCAACGAGGATGGCCCAGCCGAACGCGATCGCGAGAAAGGCCGCCGTCTGATGGTTACGCCGCATCACTCCGGGAGCCATCGGCGAAGTGTAACTGCGCGCAGCCATTGTGAGCGGCAGAGCCCGGTTAGGCAGTTTCCTCATCGGGCACGTCAGCCCCCAGCGGCTCCTCCTCCGCTCCGTACTGCAGCGCATGGGTCGTGGGATGGAAAGCTGCTTGAGCGACAAGGGTTGGGATCAGGGCCGTCATGACCACCACGGTCACGAGGATCGAGTACTGACGTTGATCGATGTAGCCGTGGGTCAGGCCGAACAGGGCTGAGATCGATCCGAAGGTCAGGCCGGTCGACATCATCATCG
>DASQGL010000098.1:0-2171 GCA_035632635.1 Candidatus Limnocylindrales bacterium | reverse complement strand
CACGGTCGTCGACCTCGAACGGGACAAGCGAGACGGCGGTTTCGACGCCGTCTTCCTGGCGGTCGGCGCGCACATCGGCAAGCGCGCCTACGTCCCGGCCGGGGACTCGGCCCGCATCCTCGACGCGGTCTCGCTGCTGCGCAGCATGGAAGGGGAGGAGAGGCCCCAGCTTGGCCGCCGCGTGGTCGTCTACGGCGGTGGCGACACGGCGATGGACGTCGCCCGCACCGCGAAGCGGCTGGGCGCGACCGAGGCGATCGTCGTCTACCGGCGCACGCGGGAGCGCATGCCGGCCCATGACGTCGAGGTCGAGGAGGCGTTCCAGGAAGGCGTCACGATGAAGTGGCTCTCGACCATCGCGCACGCCGACCTGGGCACGCTCCGGATCGAGAAGATGGCGCTGGACGCGAGCGGCTTCCCGCAGCCGACCGGGCAGTTCGAGGACCTGGCCGCCGATTCACTTGTGCTCGCGCTCGGCCAGGAGGCCGACCTCTCGCTGCTGCGCGACCTGCCCGGGATCGTGATCCAGGACGGCGTCGTCCAGGTTGGTCCCAACATGATGACCGGCTATCCCGGCATCTTCGCCGGCGGCGACATGGTGCCGGCCGAGCGCACGGTGACCGTCGCGGTGGGACACGGCAAGAAGGCGGCCCGCCACATCGACGCCTGGCTGCGCGGGACTGCGGTGCCCGCGGTCGCCAAGCACCCCGTGGCCACGGCCCAGGCGCTCAACCCGTGGTATTACGCGGACGCGCCCAAGACCGTCCGGCCCCAGCTGGACCTGATCCGGCGCCAGTCGACGTTCGACGAGGTCGTGCAGGGCCTGGACGAATCGAACGCGCTCTTCGAAGCGCGCCGCTGCCTCTCCTGCGGCAACTGCTTCGAGTGCGACAACTGCTACGGGATCTGCCCCGACAACGCGGTCATCAAGCTCGGGGCGGGCAAGCGCTACGCCTTCGACTACGACTATTGCAAGGGATGCGGGATCTGCGCCGCCGAGTGCCCCTGCGGCGCGATCGCGATGGTGCCCGAGACGATCTGAAGGTCGGGTAGCAGCCGGCCGCCCCACAGCCTTGACGCACCGAACAAATGTTCGTATAATAGAGGACATGGGCGAAGAGGGCCCGGACACCACCGACCGCGACTATCTGGACCTCTTCGCCGCCATTGCCCGGCTCCGTGCTCGCGACCGGTCGACTCGCCTGCCGGAGGCGATGACCACCGACCTCATTCAGCTGCGCCGGGCCTGCGATCTGCTGGAACTGGAGTTCTCCGAGATCGCCGCCGCCTTCTCCGAGACCAATGAGGCGGATCGCCAGGGGTCCAGCACCCCGATCGACTGGATCCGGCACCACTGCCACATGGCGGGAGGCCAGGCGGCCCACCGGGTCACCGTGGGCCGGGCGCTCGGGAGCCTCACCCAAACCGTCCAGGCCGTCGATCGTGGCGAGATCGGCTTCGCCCACCTGACCGTGATCGCCCGCACCGAGCAGGGGCTCAAGGAATCGGGATGCCCCGAGGCCTTCGACGAGACCGACCTGCTGGCCCAGGCTCGCGAGCTGAGCGTTGGGCGCCTGTGGCGGGTCTGCGACCACGTGCGCCATGCCAACGACCTGCGGAGCTTCGCCCTGGCCGAGCGCGCGGCCGTGGAGGCGCGCTACCTGCGCCTGACCACCAAAGACGACGGCTCGCTGATCATCAACGGCTGGCTCGACCCCACCGGCGGCGCGGCGGTCCGCACCGCGCTCGAGCCGCTCGCCCGTCGCGACGGCGCTGACGACCGCCGTGACCTCTATCACCGCAATGCCGACGCGCTGGTCGAACTCTCCACCTTCGCGCTGGACAACGGCCGCGTCCCGCAGCGCGTGACCCACCGGCCCCACCTCCAGGTGACGACCAGCCTCGAAACCCTCCAGGGGCTGGCCGGGGCGCCGGCCGCCGACCTCGAGCGCGGCGCGCCGATCTCCAGCGTGGCCATCCGCCGGCTCGCCTGCGACGGGACCATCCGCCGCGTGCTCCTCGACCCGAAATCGCTGATCGTCGACGTCGGACGCGCTCGGCGCGTGGTCACGGCGGCGACCCGCGAGGCCCTTACCGCTCGGGATCGCCACTGCCGGTGGCCGGGATGCGACCGGCAATCATCGTGGAGCGCCGCCCACCACCTCACCCAC
>DASQGL010000097.1:0-2975 GCA_035632635.1 Candidatus Limnocylindrales bacterium | reverse complement strand
AGTTGATATGTCAGCGCTTGGATCCAAGCCCTCCTGGCAAACCGCCCGGGCCGAACTTCGGCGTCTTGCGCGGACGCTCGGGTTGTAATCGCACAGCAAGTCGATCACACCGGGCACGGTTCCTGGGCCGAATCGGAACGCTCTTGAGGGCGCCGGGATCACCGCGATCGCTTAGATCATTCAAGGGCGTTGCGGTCATTACTGCCGTTACCCGGGTGTTGGACCAGCCGGGAATGGGCCGGAATCGTATTGAAAATGCTTGGAGGCGAGTGCGGGATTCGAACCCGCGGTGGAGGTTTTGCAGACCTCTGCCTTACCACTTGGCTAACTCGCCTTGGGGGCCCGTACAGTCGTCCTGACAGACAATCGCCAAGTCTATCGCACCATGGAATCGGGCGGTTCGGCCACATAATGCCAGCCGGTGGCTCGTCTTTCTGCACGCTCGGTGGTGCTGGCCGGCATCCTTGGCATCAGCCTGGTCCTGGCCGCCTGCACGAATACAATCCTGCAGCGGCAGGGTGATCCGGTCCGGATCGGCGCCCCGATCTCGCTGACCGGGAGCCAGGCGCAGGCCGGTCAGTTGATGGACGAGGGCTACCAGTTCTGCCAGGACTGGCTGAACGCCCAGGGCGGCGTCGAGTTCGGCGGCACGTGGCACCGCCTGGACATCATCCGGGAAGACGACCAGAGCCGCGTCTCGGTGAGCGGCGCGAACACCGAACGCATGATCACGCAGGAGGGCCTCAAGCTGCTCCTCGGCCCGTCGAACAACGCGGCCACCGCGCGCGACGCCCAGGTCGCCGACGCGCACGGCATCCCGATGGTCGAAGGCGCGGGCCCCTCCGACGCCATCTTCAACAGTGGATACCACTCGATCTTCGGCGTCCTCGCCCCGGCCTCGCGCCAGCTGCAGGGCGTGATCGACCTCGCCCTCGCCCACTGGGCGGTCCCCCAGTCGATCGCGATCGTCTACGCGAACGACAGCCTCTCGTCCGAGATGGCCACCGAAGCGCGCGACTACGCCGCCAGCCGCGGGCTGAACGTCGTCTACTTCGACAACTTCGCCGCGGGCAGCAACAACATGGCTCCGCAGCTGAGCGCGGCCGCCGCCCAGCAGCCCGACCTGCTGGTCGAGACCGGCCAGGTGCGGGACAGCGTGCGCTCCATGCAATGGGCCCGCGCCTTGAACGTGCAGGCCAAGATGGTCGCCTTCGCGGAGGGCCCCGGCACCGACGGCTACGTGGGCAGCCTGCAGAAGACGGCGGAGAACACGGTCGGCACCTCCCAGTGGGTCCCCACCGCCCGCACGCCGGTCTCCTACTTCCTGACCAGCGCCGAGTACGCCGCCCAGTACCAGCATCGCTTCGGCCACGCGCCGACCTGGTTGAGCGCCTCGGCCACCGCGTCCTGCCTCTCGCTCGCGGTCGCGATGCACAACGCCGGGTCCGCCGACCCCGCCCGGGTCCGCACCGCGCTCAGCGGCCTCGACCTGAACACGTTCTTCGGCCGGATCAAGTTCGACGCGCGGGGCGCGAACATGGCCAAGGCGGTCTACGTGGTCGAGGTCGAGCACGGCCGGCCGGTCGTGGTCTGGCCCGCGGAGGCCGCCACGGCGCTGCCGCGCTACCCCTGGCCCGGCTGGACCAAGTAGCGGTCTAGCGCTCCGCGAGGAGCGCGGCGAGGTGTGCCAGCAGGCGAACCCCCGCCCCGGTCGGCCCTTTCGGGATCGTCTTGAGCGCGCCCTCGTCCTGCCAGGCGCTCCCGGCGATATCGAGGTGCACCCACGGGCGCCCGTCGACGAACTCGCGCAGGAAGAGCGCAGCCGTCGTCGCCCCCGCCCAGGGCACGGTCGAGTTCTTGATGTCCGCGATCTCGCTGACGATCAGGCCGTCGTAGTCGGCCCAGGTCGGCAGCTCCCAGACCCGCTCCCCCGCCTGGTCGGCGGCCCGCCGGACCAGATCCATGAGGGCCCGGTCGTTGCTGAAGGCGCCGGTCGAGACCGGCCCCAGCGTGCGCATGATCGACCCGGTCAGGGTGGCGACGTCGACGATATGGGTCGCGCCCTGGTTGATCGCGTAGACGATGCCGTCGGCCAGGATCAGGCGTCCCTCGGCATCGGTGTTGATGACCTCGATCGTCTTGCCGTTGGAGGCGGTCACGACATCGCCCGGCTTGGTCGCCTTGCCCGACGGCATGTTCTCGGTGGTCGGGACGACGCCGATCACGTCGATCGCCGGCTTGAGCGCGGCGATGGCGAGCACGGCGTTGACGACCGCGGCGCCCCCGCCCATGTCGCCCTTCATCGCCTCCATCCCGGCAGCCGGCTTGATCGAGATCCCGCCGCTGTCGAAGGTGATCCCCTTGCCGACCAGCCCGAGCACGGGACCGCCCTTGCGGGAGCCGCCGCGATACCTGAGGACCATCATCTTGGGCGGCTCGTCGGAACCCCTGGCCACCGCCATCAGGGCGCCCATCTTCAGCCTCCGCATGTCGGCCAGCTCGAGGACACGCAGCTCGACGCCAGACCCGCGGACCGCCTCGCGCACCTTCTCGACGAAGATGGTCGGGGTGAACGCGTTGGAGGGCAGGTTGACCCACTCGCGGGCCCGGTTGGTGGCCTCGGCCAGCACGAGCCCGTCGCGGACGGCGCCGGCCGCGTCCTTCGCCTTGCCGTCGAGCCCGATGATGCTGAGCGAGCTGAGCGGCGCCTGGGCCCCATCACGCCGGGATTTCAGCGCGCCGCTGTCGAAATTCGCCAGGGCGAAGGCCTCGGTGACCGCCCGGGTGACGTCCGCGGGTGCGCCGGTGCGCGTGACAGTCGGCGTGACGACCATGGCGACCCGCCGGCTGCCGTGACGCCGCAGCGCCCGGCCCGCCTGCTGCAGCGCGTTGCGCAGGCGGACGAGATCGAGCTCACCCTGGCGTCCCAGGCCGATGGTGAGGACCGCGGCGGGACCGCCCCGGCCACCCTGCAG
>DASQGL010000096.1:0-37042 GCA_035632635.1 Candidatus Limnocylindrales bacterium | reverse complement strand
GAGAGCGCCACCGAGTCGGCCACCGAGACCACGAACGAGGTCCCGTCGGCCAACGAGACAGCCGTCCAGGAGACGGCCACGGAGACGGCCACCGAGTCGGCGACCGAGACCGGCAACGAAGTCCCGAGCGCGAATGAGACGGCGGTCCAGGCGACCGCGGTCGAGACGGCCACGGAATCCGCGACGGAGACCATGAACGAGGTGCCGTCGGCGAATGAGACGGCGGTCCAGGAGACGGCGACGGAGACCGCCACCGAGTCGGCCACCGAGACCACGAACGAGGTTCCGTCAGCGAACGAGACGAGCACGGGCGTTCAGGGCACAGCCGTTGAGACGACGACCGAGTCCGCGACCGAGACCACGAACGAGATTCCAAGCGCGACGGAAACCTCGGGAGTGGCGGGCACCGTGACGGAGACGGCGACCGAAACCGTCACCGAAACGACCAACGAAGTTGCGGGTGCAGCTGAGAGTGCCGGCGAACAGGGTGTCAGCGGTCAGGGCGCCGGAAACCAGGGCGCTGGTGCGGCCGCCGCCGCGGCCAGCCAGCTGGCCAATACCGGCGGCGGGCCCCTGGCTGTAGAAGGACTGCTGGGCCTGCTGATCACGGCGATCGGCGCGGCGCTGCTTCGACCGCGCGACCTGATCCGGAAGTTCCTTCGCTAAGTCGGCTCGAGGTCACAGGGAGGCCGCCGGGATCGTCCCGGCGGTCTTCTCTTTTGGCCCCGTCCCCCGTCGATCAGGCGTCCGCCACCCCTAAACCCAGCAATCCCGATATCAGATTTTATATATGGGGCGTTGACAGAACACAGCCATGCCGCTTACGCTCGAGCTGTATTCAATCGTTGACAAATCGTGACTGTCCGTCACAATCTGTGTCGGGACCGTCGCGAAATACGAACGCCCGTGGGAAATGGAGGAGACGTGACAGTGAGCTCAGTGGTGGTCAGGAATCCTATTTACGACGACGCTGATTCTGAAGTCCTTATCTCGAAAGCCAGTTGGACTCTCAAGCTGTCGGGAGTGCTGTTTGCCGGCTTGCTCGTAATCGGGCGATCCGCAACCTACGGCAACATCACCTGGACGCCCGCCTACCATCAGGCCGCGACGCCGCTCAGCGTCATCGAGAAGGCGCCCGCCCGGCCTGTGCCGCTGTCGACGAACTTCCGGCTGCCGGATCCGGCCGCGATCAGCAAGAAGAGCGCGGCCGAGGTCGTCGTCTTCAACGCCGGCGAGGGTGGGGGCGGCGGTGGCGGCGGAAACGGCGGTGGCGGCCATAACGGTGGCGGTGACGGCCACGGCAACAACGACCACCACCATGGGCCCAACGACGATGGCGATAACGATGCCAACGGGTCAGGACACACGGTAGCCTCGAGCGGCAACGGGTCGACCTCGACGGTGAACGGGGCCAGCGCCAACAGCGTGGCGCCCTCCAGCGGCAACGGGTCGACCACGACGGTCCACGGGGCCAGCGCCAACAGCGTGGCGCCCTCCAGCGGGAACGGCTCGACCTCGACAGTCAACGGGGCCAGCGCCAACAGCGTGGCGCCTTCCAGCGGCAACGGCTCGACCAGCACGGTCTCTGGCGCGAGCAACAACAGCGCCGGCGCCGGGGGCGGCACGGTGAACGAGACGACAACCAACTCCGGCGCGACCGTCAACGAGACCTCGCCTGAGGCGGGTGGCGGCGGTGGGACCGTCAACGAGACGACCACGAACTCCGGCGTGACGATCACCGAGACGTCCGGCGAGGTCGGCGGCGGCGGTGCTGGCGGCGGCGGGACGGCCACCGAGACCTCCGGCGAGGTCGGCGCTGGCGCCGCGGCGGCGGCGGCGACGCTGGCCAACACGGGCGGCGGGCCGATCGCCAAGACCTCCGGGATGCCGGACAGCCTGCTGGGTGCCGGGGCTCTCCTGGCGCTGCTCGGGGCGGCGCTGATTCGGCGACGTGACGAGGTGCTGGCCCGCTTCAAGCGGTAAACCGCATGGGAAGGGAACCGTCGGGTTTCGATCAGCCCGACGGTTTTCTTTTGGCGGGTCGTGCACGAAAATCCGTAAGCTGACGGGGGGACTGCCATGAGTGTCACCTACTCGACGATCAAGGACATGTCCGAACCCTCGGCGATGGCGTCGTTCTTCGCCTCCCAGGTCATCAATCCCGTCCTTCCGTCGATCACGGTTCAGAAGGTACGGACGACGCAGGGGCGGCGCTTCGAGGCTCCGCGCATCCTCTGGAACGCCTACGAGGCGACCCTGGAATTGCCCGGGGCGGTCGAACTCAAGAAGATGTTCTGGACCAAGGCGTTCTTCAACGACGAGGAGTGCGAGCGCTATCGCGCCCGGATCGAGCGGACGCTGTCAAGCCGTGAGGGGAACCCACTGGACCCGAAAGGATACGCGCGCTTCTTCCCGGACCTCAACCTGTTCCTCTTCGTCTTCCCGACGGACCCAGCCTTCGGGGCGCTGCCCACCGTGATGGATGCCGACCTCATGCGCCCGATGCTCGACTCGTTGTTCCAACGAATTCGCCCCGACGCCGCCGTCCGTTCGGTGACGGCCACCCGGGTCAAGTACCTGCCCGAGATCTCCTGCATCGCGCGATACGACGCCGACATCGGCGAAGAGCAACCGCTGCAGATCTACGGCAAGGTCCAGCACAGCCGCCGCGGCCAGATGACCTACGACGTCATGAAGGCTCTCTGGGACCTCCCGGCTCGGGCGAACGGCGACCTGGTGCTCTCCGAGCCGCTCGGCTATTACCCGAAGCTCGACCTCTTGCTGCAGTCGGCGGTGCCCGGCGACGAGGTGCCCAGCGACCGACATGCCGAGACCTTCCTCGCCCAGTGCGACGCCGCCGGCCGCGCGATCGGCTACATCCACGCCTCCGGGATTACGGTGGGCAGTCCGCACACAGCTCATGTCGAGATCGACCGCCTGACCGGCCGGCTCGACGAGTTCAAGATGTCTGGACCCAAGGTTTACCTTGCGCTGCGCGACCTGCTCAACCAGATCAAGGCGAGGGAGGAGCGGGTGCCGCCCGAGGCGCCGGTTCCATCCCACGGGGACTACAAGTACAACCAATTCCTGTACGACGGTCAGCACTATGGCCTGATCGACGTCGAGTATTTCGTCCAGGCGGAGCCAAGCTTCGACCTCGGCAAGTACTGCGGGCACCTCGCGCCGTCCGTCCCCAAGCACTGGTCCGATACCGCGCAGGCCAACCAGGGCCGGCGGGTCTTCCTGGACGCCTACTGCCGGGTTCGCCCCGAGTATCGCGGAGCCCGCTTTGGGATCTACGAGGCCCTCTCGCTGGCGACGCGCGCGCTGGTGGTCACCTGGGCGCAGAGCCGCAACTGGGAATACACGGCGCAGACGATGATCGCGCTGGCCTACGAGCGGCTCAAGACACGCTGGGGCGAAGACTGAGCGGCTAGAGATACCAGAGCTCGCGCTGCGGCGGCGTGAGGAACTCGGCGCCCCGCTCGGTGACCAGCACGTCCTCCTCGAGCCCGACGACGCCACCCGACCCGTCCTTTGGCTGCAGCGCGAACTCGAGCGTGAAGACGTTGTTCACTTCGACGCGCTGCTCCGGCGCCGTGCCGTAGCGCGGCCAGCGTGGACCGAGCAAGCCCGCGCCATCGTGGGCGACCCGGCCCATCATGTGGCCGAGCGCGAACGGGGGCTCAGGAAAACCGCAGTCGAGGATAACCTGGCGGGCGGCGGCGTCGACCTCGTAGCCCTGCCTCCCGGGCCGGAGCGCCTCCGCGCCGGCCTGGATCGAGGCGTCCACCGCCGCGAAAGCCTCGGCAATCGGTTCCGGCGCGACGGACTCGCCCGGCCGCCGCAGGTACCACAGCCGCTGCAGGTCCGAGCCGAATCCGTCGACCACCACGCCGAAGTCGACGTGGACGAGATCGCCAGCGCGCGCCTTCTGCTCGCCGGGAGCCCCGTGGCCGACGAACTCCTGGGCCCCGATGTTGACGCCCGGATCGTAGGCGCCGTCCCAGGAAGGGAGCAAGCCGCGGCGGCGCATCTGCGCGTGCGCGAAATCGAAGACGTCGCGTTCGCTGACGCCCGGGCGCAACCAGCCGCCCAGGGCCTCGAAGATCTCGACCGTGGCCCGCACCGCCTGCCGGATGCGGGTGACCTCCTCGGGCAGCTTGCGCGCCCGCAGCGGGGAGACGACCGGCTCCGCCGAGGTCAGCCGGGCGCCATGGGGCGTGCCCTTCAGCATCGCCTGCAGCTTCGTGAACCAGCCGTGCGTGATCCCGTCGGCGCCGTAATCGCTTGCCGCGTAGCTCACGGCGATCCGTCCCGGCTTGAGCTCGTCGAGGACGCGACGCAGCTCAGGCGCGAGGTCCTTGACGTACCCCTCGACGCGCTCGTACGCGCCCACCTGGCGGACGTTGCCGACGTCGCCGGTGCCGACCAGCGCGATCGTCTGCCCGCCGGCGGTGATCAGGAAGGCGGACGGCCAGGTGATCGAGGTCCCGATCACCAGCGGCTGGATTGGATCGGGATGCAGCCAGGTTTCCTGGCCCAGCTGGGCGATCCAGCAGTCGATCTCGTGCTCCTTCAACAGCGCGATCGCCTGGTCGATCTTCTTGCGCAGCAGGGGGTCGCGAGCCATGCCACTACCATAGCCGCGCGACGCGGCGGCCTTGCTAGCATGGACGCCGTTCAGGCCCCCATCGTCTAGCGGCCAGGACACGGCCCTTTCAAGGCTGAAACGGCGGTTCGATTCCGCCTGGGGGTACCAAGCGGAAGGGGCATACTGAACCGGCCATGGACCCTGCGGCGGATCCCCTCTTCTTCTCGGCGCGGTGGCGCGTTCGCAGCTACGAGCTCGACCAAAACGGCCATGTCAACAATGCCGTCTACCTCAACTGGGCGGAGGAGATCGCGACCGAGCACGCCGAGGCAGCCGGCTACGGCCGGGCGTGGTCGATCGCCCGCGGCGGCGGCTGGCTGATCCGCAAGAGCGAGATCGTGCACCACCGGCCGGCGGTCTACGACGACCAGGTGGAGGTGAGCGTCCGGGTCGAGCGCGTGCGCGGGGTCCGGGCCGTGCGGCACACGTGGATCCGGCGGGCGGCCGATTCGACGTTGCTGGCCGAGGTCACAACCGAATGGGTCTGGGTGCGCCTTCGGGACGGCCGCCCCGCGCCGGTGCCGGCCGAGCTGCTCCAGGCCGCGGCCGAGGCAAACAAAAAAGCCGGCGGGAATCCCGCCGGCTCTCGAAAGTCAGGCTAAGCGGCGCGGACGCGGTTCGCTCGCGGGCCCTTCTGGCTCTGCTCGATGTCGAAGCTGACGGCCTCGCCACCCCGCAGGTTGTCGAAGGTCAGCGACGGATCCAGCCCGCTCTGGTGGAAGAAGTATTCCTTCCCGTCCTCGGCGGCGATGAATCCGAATCCACGATCGGAGACGACTTTCTTTACGGTTCCTTTTGGCATTGTGCCTCTACTCCAACTTCTCGAACTATCCGACGAACGCTCGGCCTGTTCGAGAGTGTGGGCACGGGCGAACATCGCCCGCGGTCCGGACGACGGCCACCACTCTACCAGATCGGTCCGGGGTTTGGCGTCCGCTTAAAGGTGGTACACTCTCGGGGACCCCGATTCTCTGGGGTCGCCCGCTCGGGTCCTCCCTCCCCGTCACAGCACGGAGTCCTGTAGACCGCGGCCATCACAATACAAGGCAGAGGGACCAGAGGAGTACTCGATTTGACGACGTTTGCCGACCTGGGCATCAGCGCCCATACCCTATCCGCGCTTGCTCGCCATTCAATCAATTCACCGGTGGAGGTTCAGGAGCGGTCGCTCCCGCCCCTGTTGGAGGGCCGTCACGTGGTGATCGAAGCCCCGACCGGCTCGGGGAAGACGCTGGCCTTCATGCTGCCGCTCGTCGAACGTTTCCGCGGGTCGACCGCACCGGGTCCACGGGCCCTGGTGGTGGCCCCCACCCGTGAGCTGGCCATCCAGGCGGAGCGTGTGCTGACCACCCTCAACAGTGGATTGAGCGCGGTCCTCATCTACGGCGGCATCGGCTACGCCGCCCAGGAGCAGGGGCTGCGTCGCGGCGCGGACGTGGTGATCGGGACCCCGGGACGGATCCTGGACATGGTCTCCCGTCGCAAGCTCGCCCTGAGCCGGGTTCAGTACCTGGTCCTCGACGAGGGTGACGAGATGCTCGATGCGGGCTTCGCCCCCGATGTCGAGCGGATCATCGGCCTGACCTACGAGCCGCAGATCGTGCTCGCCTCCGCCACCATGCCCAACTGGGTGACCCGGGTGATCGAGCGACATCTCCAGGATCCGGTTCGAATCCGGGTGGCGGCCCCGGCTGAGCCCGACCTCGAGCACGGCATGGTCCGGGTGCCCCGCGCGCAGAAACTGCGGGCGCTGAGCCAGGTCCTGCATGCGCACCGCGGCTCGGTGATCGTCTTCGGGCGGACCAAGTACGGCGTCCGCAAGCTCAGCCGCGAGCTGCGCGGACTGGGCCATGACAGCGCCGATCTCCAGGGCAACCTCTCACAGTCGGTGCGGGATCGCACCATGGACGGGTTTCGCTCCCTGCGGACCAAGGTCCTGGTCGCCACCAACGTGGCGGCGCGTGGCCTGGACATCAGCCATGTCGACCTCGTCATCAACTACGAGCTGCCCGACTCGGCCGAATGGCTCACGCACCGGGTCGGGCGGACCGCCCGGATGGGGGCCGCCGGCCGGGCGCTGACCTTCATCGCCCCGGAGGACGATACGAACTGGCGCAAGCTGCGACGGCAGGGCGCCCCGGATCTGCCGGAAGTCGACCTCGGCCACTTCGTGGACGAGGGTGGCTGGCGGTACATCGCCTCCGGCCTGATCCAGCACTCCGAGCCAGCGGCGGGAACACGGACCGCCGGGCGTCCTCGCCGGCGCCGATCGCGTGGACGGCGGTGGGACCGGCCGGGTGCGGCTCGCGGCCCCGCCACGCGCACGGCCTGAGACGGCCGGACCCCGACGCCTCCCACCGGCTCGGTACTACTCTTAAGCCAAGGAGGCGAGGATGGCAAGAGCGGCGCTGACCGAGGAGGCGCGGACGCAGGACTTCGACTTCCTGCACGAGCTCGCGCAGCAGCTCCGAGTCGACGGCATCCGGATGAGCACCGCCGCGGGCTCCGGACACCCGACCTCGAGCATGTCGGCCGCCGACCTGATAGCCGTGCTCATGGCGCGGCACCTCCGCTGCGACTACGACCATCCACATGAGCCGGCCAACGATCACCTGATCTTCTCCAAGGGACACGCCTCGCCGCTGGCGTATGCGATGTTCAAAGCCGCGGGCGTGATCGACGAGCAGGAGATGTTCACCTACCGCAAGTTCGGATCGCGCCTGCAGGGCCATCCGACCCCGGCTATTCCCTGGGTCGACGTGGCAACCGGGTCCCTCGGCCAGGGTCTCCCGATTGGCGTCGGCATCGCGCTCGCCGGCCGCAAACTGGACCAGATCCCGTATCACGTCTGGGTGCTGTGCGGCGACAGCGAGGTGGCAGAGGGCTCCATCTGGGAGGCGTTCGACAAAGCCGGGTTCTATGGACTCGCCAACCTGACGCCGATCATCGACGTCAACCGCCTCGGCCAGCGCGGGCCCACCGAGTACGAGTGGCATACCGAGGTCTACCAGCAGCGGATCGAGGCCTTCGGTTGCCGCGCTCTTGTGATCGACGGACACGACCTGCGGGCCATCGACGAGGCCCTGGCCCGCGCGCGCGCGGCGACCGATCGACCGGTGGTCATCATCGCGAAGACGATCAAGGGCAAGGGTTTCGGCGAGATCGAGGACAAGGAAAACTGGCACGGCAAAGCCCTGCCGCCCGACATGGCCGAGCGGGCCATCAAGGAGCTGGGCGGCATTCGGCACCTAACCGTCGAGGTGGCGCGCCCGGAGCCCCGGCAGCCGGCCATCCACGACCAGCCCGTGTCCGTGAACCTGCCCACCTACACCAGGGGCGACAGGGTTGCGACCCGCAAGGCGTACGGCGACGCGCTGACCGCGCTCGGGAAGCGGCCCATCGTGGTGGCGCTGGACGGCGAGGTGAGCAACTCGACCTACTCGGAGGAGTTCAAGAAGGCGTATCCGGAGCGCTTCTTCGAGATGTTCATCGCCGAGCAGCAGCTGGTCGCCGCGGCGGTGGGCATGAGCGTCCGGCGCTACATCCCGTTCGCCTCGACCTTCGCCGCCTTCTTCAGCCGCGCCTACGACTTCATCCGGATGGCCGCCATCTCGCAGGCGAACATCCGGCTGAGCGGGTCCCACGCGGGCGTCGAGATCGGGGAAGACGGCCCCTCGCAGATGGCGCTGGAGGACCTGGCCGCGATGCGGGCGATCTACGGCTCGACCGTCCTCTATCCCTCGGATGCGACGTCGACGGCGCACCTGGTCCAGGCGATGGCCTCAACCGACGGCATCGTCTACCTGCGAACCACGCGGGGCGCCTATCCGGTTCTCTACGACGAGGGGGAGACATTCTCAGTGGGGGGCTCGAAGGTCATCCGCCAGTCTCGGGCAGACCAGGTGGCCATCGTTGCCGCGGGTGTCACCCTGCACAACGCGCTGGAGGCCGCGGCTGCTCTGGAGAAGGATGGCATCGCCGCCCGGGTGATCGACTGCTACTCGGTCAAGCCGATCGATCGCACGACCCTGCGCGACGCGGCGCGCACCACGGGTGGCCGCTTGGTCGTGGTCGAGGATCACTACGCCGAAGGCGGGCTGGGCGCGGCGGTCGTGGAAGCGCTGGCCGCCGACCAGGATCCGCCCCGGATCGTGCATCTCGCCGTCCGGACGTTGCCCGGCTCGGGCAAGCCGGCCGAGCTGATGGACGCGGCCGGGATCTCGGCGCGCCACATCGTGGCGGCCGCGAAGCAGCTCGTCGAGCGGCTCCCCGGCTAGTCCTCGGAATCGTCGCCGGCGGCGAGCGGCACGTAATATCGCCGCCAGAGGATCACGGCGACCGTCATGACGATCACCAAGGTGGTGAGGAGAGCCAGTTCGATCCCCTGCGGGTTCCAGTGGAAGTTGCCTGCCTGGCTCGAGGTGCCCTGCTGCGCCGCCTGGGCGGTCAGGATCAGGATGCGCCGGATTCCGGCGATGATGGCCACGATCAGGAAGGGCTCGGCGGCCAGCCGTCGAGCCTGGACGGTGACCCGGACGGTGTGCAGGAGCTCCGCGATGATGAAGAGGACCAGACCCCGGTCCAGCACGTTGATGACGATCTGCACCGGGTCCGTGTGGGCCGTGATTTCGTCGTAGAGCGTGGTCATGGCACTCCAGAGCACCAGGGCGCCGGCCACGACCAGCAGGATCGCGACCACCACGTAGATGCCGTCCTCGATCCACTCGATGACGCCGACCGCGCCGTGATGGCCGCGCGTGCGCGGGCGCTTCTGCGGGTAGCCGGCTGACCCGTCCATTCGTGCCACGGCCCCAAGGATAGAGCAGCGGCACCGGCGGCTATCATGGCGGCAGTGCTCCGCTCCCTCTTCGGTGGCCAGCCGCCCCGGGTGCTCGAGCCGCCCGGTCGCGTCATCGAGCGCGCAGTCCTGGACCGCCACAAGACCCGCCACGTGC
This sequence comes from Candidatus Limnocylindrales bacterium, assembly GCA_035632635.1. GTDB lineage: Bacteria > Chloroflexota > Dormibacteria > CF-121 > CF-121 > CF-120. The sequence continues at coordinate 27,433 of DASQGL010000096.1, read as the reverse complement.
CGGCGGTGGGCGAACGCCTGGCCGGGCAGACGACGAACTTCACCATCTTCAGCGACGGCAGCCCGGCTGGCGATGCCGCCGCCGCCGCGCTGCTCCAGTCAGCCGAGGCCGACTATGCTGCGGTCCAGGCCTGGTTCTCGGGCATCGCGCTGCCCAACCTGCCCTTCAACGTGTACACGGACCCCCAGGCGGGCGGCGCCTACCACTTCGGCTGCGGAGGGACCGATATTCACGTCCAGAACGACCCGCAGCGTGCCCCCGGCTACCTGGTCGCCGAAGTGGTGGAGGTCTTCCAGGACACCCTCGCCAACGGCTGGAACTGCGGACAGACCAACGGCGAAGCGCTCTCCCGGGTCCTCGCTTTCGATCGGTATCAGCTGCTCGCCCAGGACTTCATGCCGACCGAGCAGGACTGGTGGGCCAACGGGCACCCGGACTTCGTCAACGACAACAGCTCGGACGATCGCAACCAGATCGCGAACGGGTGCGGCGATCTCTTCCTCTACTACCTGCATAGCCAGCTGAACTTCAGCTGGCAGGACATCATCAAGGCGGGCGGGAATTCGCTGGGCGCAACCTACCAGGCCCTGGCCGGCTACGACGGTGGTCAGGGGTTCGCCGATTTCATCGCCGGTCTGACGCGGATCGCTCAGAATGGCAGCCTGGCGCTCCCCGCGAACGGGAATCCCTATCCGCTCAGCGGTTGACCACGCGGCACTCGCGCCGCACTTCGGTACACTGGCCCGATCGACATCCAGGTCTACCAGCCCGGCATCTATCCGCGGTCCGAGCGCGTCGTCGCCGCGACCCGCGGATTCGATCGTGGCCGGGTCGCGTCCGCTGCGGTCGACGAGGCATTCCGCCAGGACCTCGAGGCCTTCCTCAAGGTCCAGCGAGAGGCCGGCGTCGACCTGTACTCGGACGGGATGCTTCGCTGGCAGGACGTGTTTCGCCCGCTGGTCGAGGCATCCCCGCCGCTGCGCGCCCATACGCTGGTCCGCTGGTTCGATAACAACGCGTTCTACCGGGCCCCTGAGGTCGGCGGTGGGATCGCGCCGCTCACCCGGGTCGAGGCGATCCTCCCCGATCCGATGGTGCCGCGGCCGCGGGTGGCCACGCTGCCGTCGCCCTACCTCTTCTCCCGCGCCGCCATCGGCGTCGCCGATCGCAACGCGTTCATGATCGAGGTGGCGGGGGCGATCTTACGACCGGCGATCGAGCAGCTGGGCCGGAATGACTGCGAGCTGATCCATCTCCAGGAGCCCTGGCTGCCGTACTTCGGCATCGGCGCCGCGGACTGGGCACCGTTTCAGGAAGCCCTCGGTCTGCTGCACGGCACGACCCCGCTCGTGCTCTTCCTGCCGTATGGCGACGCCGGCCCCCACGTCGACCGGCTGCGCCGCCTTCCCGTCGATGCGATCGGGATCGACCTGGTGGAGACCGATGTCGCTGAGCTGGGCGGTGGCTGGGAGATCGGCCTGGCGGCCGGATGCGTCAACGGCCGCAGCTCGCTGATCGAGTCCCTGGACGACACGGTCGACCTGATCCACCATGTCGCCCGATCCGTGAAGCCGGCCAGACTGTTCGTGACCGCGAACAGCGACCTGGAATTGCTGCCGACCGCGATTGCGGAGCAGAAGGTCCGCCTCCTCGGGGAGGTCGCGAAGCACGTTCGGGCCAAGGTGCCGGCATGAAGGCGCTGCTGACCCACGAGGTCGGTTCCCTGGACAAGCCCGGATGGCGGGTGAAGGCGTTCGCCGGCCAGCCGCTTGCGGAATCGGACTACGAGGAGGCGCGGCGATGGGGGGAGCGTCTGCAGGTCCCCGAGTATCCAAAGCTGATCGAGCTGCTGCGCCAGGGCCCGCTGGACCGGGAGCAGAAGCACGCGGTCCAGCGCTGGTCGAGCCTCTATGCGGTCCGCCTGCTCGAATCGGCGGGTCTCGACGTGGTCTACGACGGAGAGCAGCAGCGCACCGAGATGTACGACTGGACGATCAAGCACTCGCTCGGCTTCGAGGCACGCGGCAGCGTGCGCGCCTTCGACAATAAGTACTACACGAAGGCCGCGGTGGTCGGGGCACCGCGTTTGCGCGCTCCCTTCCACAACGATGAGTTCGCGTATCTCAAGGTGGTGGCGGGCGCGGAGCTGAAGGTCCCCGCGACCGGGGCGTACACGATCGCCGACTGGTCGTTCGATGAGCGGTACAGCAAGCCAACCGACCTGCGCCGCCCCGCGGCCGAGCGTCGCAAGGAGCGCAAGGCCGGGCGCCGGGACTTCGTCCTCGACGTGGCCCGGCAGATCATCCGGCCGAACATCCAGGCCCTGATCGACCTCGGGGCGACCTGGATCCAGGTCGACGAGCCCGGCGCGTCGACCGAAGCGGACGAGCTGACGTTGTTCGCGGACAGCTTCAACGCGACCGTCGAGGACCTTCCGGGTACGTTCTCCACCCACCTCTGTTTCTCGGACTACCGGCTGTTCTTCCCGGCGATCGAGGCGATGACCGCCTGCCGCCAGTTCGCGGTCGGGTTCGCCAACTACGACTCGCGCGACCTGGGGACGAGTGCGCAGATGCGACCCGGCTACGCCGTGATCTCCAGGTTCCGTGACCTGCCCTACCGGCCGATCCTCGGCCTGGGCGTCCTCGACATCCATACCGACTTCATCGAATCCCCCGAACTCGTCCGCGACCGGATCCTGCATGCGGTCGACGTCTTCGACGATCCCAACCGCATTCACGTCACGCCCGACTGCGGCTTGCGCACGCGGTCCTGGGAGGTGGCGTATACGAAGCTGCGCAACATGGTGGCGGGCACGAATCTCGCGCGTCGCGAACTCGGCCTCACCTGACCCCCGCGCCGCGCTGGTGGCGCGGCTCTCCGGCGCCGGATTCCTCGCCGCGGACGAGGAGGCGGCTGAGCTGCTCGCCAGCGCGGGCGGCGATGCCGAGCTCCTCGAGGCGCTCATCACGCGTCGCCTGACGGGCGAGCCTCTCGCCTGGATCACCGGGAGCGCCCGGTTCTGTGACCTAGCGATCCGCGTCGATCCCGGTGTCTACGTGCCGCGCTGGCAAAGCGAGCCCCTCGCGCGCCGCGCCGTCGAGCGCCTGCCGTCAAGCGGTGCGGCGATCGATGTCTGCACCGGCAGCGGCGCGATCGCCCGGACCCTGAGCACGCACCGGCCGGGCGCGCGCGTCGTGGCGTCCGACGTCGACCCGCGCGCCGTGGCCTGCGCGACGGCGAACGGCGTGGAGGTCTACCGCGGCGATCTCTTCGCCCCGCTGCCGCGCAGCCTGGAAGGACGCGTTGACGTCGTCGTCGGCGTCGTGCCCTACGTGCCGACGCCCGAATTGGCGCGGCTGCAGCGCGACACTTTCGCCTTCGAGTCGACGCGGTCCTACGACGGCGGCCCGGACGGCACCGACATCCTGCGGCGCGTCCTGCGGGACAGCCCGCGCTTCCTGCGGCGCGGCGGTGCACTCCTGCTCGAGCTCGGCGGCGATCAAGCCGACTGGCTGGGCGACGACCTTGCGCGTTGCGACTACGTTGACGTCAGGGTCCTGGTCGATGAAGACGGTGACGTCCGGGGCATCGAGGCGTCGCGGGGCGGGCGTCAGTAGGGAAGTTCATCCTCGTCCATGCCGAAGTGGTGGCCGATCTCGTGGGCCATCGTCTCGTCGATCTGCTCGCGCAGCTCACCCAGGCTGGCGCTGATGTTCTCGTGGTTGCGCTGGTAGAGCACGATGCGCTCGGGCAGCCCGTGCTCGAGCACGGTTGCCCCCTCGTAGAGCCCGAGGAGGTCGGGATCCTCTCCCTCCCGGACCGATTCGAGCGTGGGCAGGTCGTCGACCACGATCATGGTGTTCGCCAGGCGCTCGTGGAAGGCCGCCGGGATCTTGGCCAGTGCCCGGTCGGCGAGGGCGACGAACCGGTCCCGACCCACCCTGTAAGGTTTCGCGTAATGTTCCGGGTCGAGCCGAGCCGCCCGCGCGAAGGCTTCGTCCGACCGGCGATCGCGCAGCCAGACGCGAATCCGCCCGAGCAGGTTCCAGGAGGCGGCGTCCTCCTCCAGACTCAAACTGCGTTCGATCGTGGCGGCCGCCTCGCGCATCTGCCCGGCGCGAAACTGGAGCCGGGCGTCGAGCCGTAACCAGGCCGTTTCATCCGGCCCTCCCAGCGCCTCGAGGTAGGTCAGCGCCTCCGGGTACGGCCCGGCGATGGCGGCGATCGCGTCATCCGGCTGCCCCGCGCGGGCCAGCTGGAGCGCGTCGGCGACCTGCTGTCGCGGGGACCGCCCGCCCGGTCGGAGCCGCCCGAGCCACCTCACGGTCGGGCACCCCATCCGGAATGCAAGCCTGAAATCGGCCCCCCGTTACACCGGCAGCGATGGGCCAGCAGGCGACGATGAACGCGCACGATTTCGAGAACCACGTTCTCAAACGGCTCAGCGCGGTGCGCCCCGGATGGAGCGTCAAGAAGGGTCCGGAACCGTTTCAGCTGACCATCCGCCGGGCTCGCGAAGGCGACCTGCGCTTCAACCTGGACACTTTCTACCAGCAGTACCGCGAGCAGCCGCAGGCGCTGGATCGTCTGTTCGCGGCGCGCCTGCGCCGGCTCGACCAGGAGTCGGACAGCGAGGCGGTCTTCGGCGCCCCGATCATCCTGCCGGTGCTGCGCCCGTCGACCTTCCTCCAATCGGCGGGCGGTCCGGTCGTCTACCGGCGCATCCTCGACGAGCTGGTCGTGACCTACGCGGCGCATTACCAGCAGGGGATGCGGTTCCTGCTGCCCCAGGACCTGTCGGCCTGGGGCGTCGCGCGCGACCACGTCGAAGTCATCGCGTTGACCAACCTCGCCCTGATGTTCCGGGCGGGCATGAAGTTCACCGGCCTCGAGACGGAGGCGGGGACGCGTCCGCAGATGCTCATGCTCAGCTACGTCGACCCCCGTCCCTACGGCGGCGCGCTCCTCCTCCTGCCTGAGGTCTGGGCCTGGCTCGAGGAAATGCTCGAGGACGTCCCGGTGGTCGGTGTCCCGGAACGCGGGTCGCTGATTGCCGCCGGGGAGAAGTCCCGCCTGATCGGGCGCCTCCGCCACGACATCGAGGAGCGCCATCGCGAAGCAGCCTACCCCGTTTCGCGCCACCTGTTCGCCGTGGTGGACGGCCGGATCCGTCTCTATTCCGCCCGCTGACGGTAGCGCGAAGCGAGGGTGGGCACGTTGCCCAACTGCAGGAGGCGCCGGCTGGCCTCCCGGTAGGCGCTGATGGCGCCGGGATCCTCCAGCCCGGGCACGCAGATGACCTCGCCCAGGGCAAGGGCCTGAAGGGAGGCGGCAACCACCTCGTCCGGCTCCATGCGGGTCCCCAGGCGGCTCGGATCCATGCCCGCCTGATCGTGGAACTCGGTCCGGACGATGCCCGGGCAGCAGACCTGGAGGCGCACCGGGGTCTCCTTCAGCTCGCTGGCCAGCGTTTCGGTGAAGGCCACGAGGTAGGCCTTGGCTCCGGCGTACACCGCCCGGGGCGGCATCGGACTCGCGGGGAGTGACCCCGCGAACGCCAGCAGCGACGCGACGTTGATCACGGCGCCCTGGCCCCGGGCGAGCATTGCGGGGAGCACGGCGCGGGTCAGCAGCGTGGCCGCGACCACGTGCAGGTCGATCAGCTCGCGGGCGCGCCCCTCGGGCAGGCGCACAAACGGCATGTAGCCGGCGAATCCCGCGCTGTTGACCAGGAGGTCGACGCCGTCCTGGCTGAGGCGAGCGATCAGGCCGTCGAGCACCGGCCGCTCGGTGAGGTCGGCGGCGACGACCTCCACGGAGGCGCGCGTGGTCTCGGTGAGGCGCTGGGCGAGCTCCTCCAGCCGCTGGCGGCGTCGAGCCACCACGACCAGGTCGTAGCCGTCGCGCGCCAGGCGCTCGGCGTAGGCGCGGCCGATTCCTGACGACGCTCCCGTGATCAGCGCGCGCTGTCCCATGCCGGCCTCCTCAGTAGTGATACGGGGTGGGGACCTGGGAGCGCGGCCGGAGCAGGAAGGCCAGCACCAGCCCGGTGATGAAGCCCCCGAGGTGGGCGAAGAAGGCGACCCCGCCGCCGCCCTCGGGCACCCCCAGGGACAGGTACGCGTCGAGCGCCTGCAGGGCGATCCAGTAGCCGATGAAGACCACGGCGGAGAGATGGACCAGGAAGAACGGGACGATGTAGGTCAGGACGCGGGCCCGCGGGAAATAGAGGACGTACGCGGCCAAAATCCCCGAGATCGCGCCGCTGGCGCCGAGGTTGGGCACCTGGGAGGTCGGATCGATCGCAACCTGCAGCAGGCTGCCCGCGACCCCCGACGTCAGGTAGACCAGGATGAACTTGATCTCCCCGAGCCGGTCTTCGACGTTGTTGCCGAAGATCCACAGGAAGAGCATGTTGCCGCCCACGTGCAGGAGGCTCGCGTGCAGGAACTGAGCGCTGATCAGTGTCCCGAGGTGCCGGCCGGCGGCGATGTCGGCCGGAATCAGCGCGTACTTGCGGATGACGGCCGCGTCCATGACCGGGCTCTGCGCCAGGTAGAAGTAGATCGCGAAATTCAGGATGATCAGGCCGTAGGTCAGCAGCGCCGGACGGCGGGTGGGGTTCTCGTCGCGCAGCGGAATCATGGACGGCCCTCAACCCTCCTAGAGGCCATTGGCCGATTCTAGGCAATGACCGCGCCGGCGGGCGGTGAGTCGCGACACGTTCGTGACGCCCTCGTTACCGGCGGCCGGGCGCGGGCGCGGAAGCCGTAAGGCACGGTTGATACCCTCGCGCGCAGTGGGCATCGATTCGTCGCGCCGGTTGACCCGGCGTGCCTTCCTGGACGCGTCGGTCAAGGCCTCGCTGGCGGTCGGCGGCGGGCTTGGCGCCGCCAGCCTGCTGGCCGCCTGCGGATCGGTCCCCGCCGCGGCCAAGCCGACCCCGCCGCCCGGCTCCCGGGTGATCCGGGCGCTCCTCTTCGACCAGGTCGGCTACGATCCCGCGCTCCTGCAGAAGCTCGCCGACCAGTTCCGGACCCTCCACGCCGACAAGATCTTCGTCTCCATCGAGACGGCCCACTACCGGGACCTGTACGAGAGCATCCTGGCGGCCGGGCTGACCACGCCGGCGCCCTACGACGTGGTCGCCGTCGACCAGGTCTGGGTGCCCGAGCTCGCCTCTCACCGGCAGCTCCTGCCGCTCGCGCCGCATCTCGACGACGCGGCGCGCGCGGACCTGATGCCAAGCCTGCTCGATGCCTTCTCCTACGCCGGGGCGCCCTACGCCATGCCCCAGGTGCTCAACGTCCAGAGCCTGTACCTGAACAGCGCCCAGCTGAAGGCGGCGGGGTTCGCCGCCGGGCCCCGGACGCTGGAGGAGTGGCACGCGCAGATGACCGCGCTCAGGGCGCGCCAGGTTCCGTACACCGATTCCTGGGCGGAAGGTGAAGGCCTGGTCTCGGACTTCGTGCGCCTTGCCGCCCAGTTCGGCGGCGACCTGTTCGACGTCAAGGGGCACGCTCGGCTGCTCGATCCCCCCGCCCAGCAGGCGGCCTCCTTCGTGCGGCAGCTGATCGACGAACACCTGGTCCGTCCCGACGTCGGCGCGACCAACGAGCCGGACGCGATGCGCAGCTTCGTCACCGGGCAGGTGCTCTACACCACGAACTGGAACTTCGTCTTCGGCGCCATGAACGACCCCCTGTACTCGCGCATCATCGGTCAGGGCGCCGTCGCCCCGATACCGGCCAGCGCCTCGGTAGGCAAACCGGCGGCCTCGGTCAGCGGGTTTCTGGGGCTCGCCGTCCCCAGCAACAGCCAGGACCCTGAGCTCGCCTTCCAGTGGCTCCGCTACCTGGTCAGCCCCGAGGTCCAGGCGCAGCAGTTGACCCAGCTGCCGATCTGGACATCGCTGCAGACCTCGGCGGCCTTCCGCAAGGCGAACCCGGCGATCGACACGTTCCTCCTCAACCTGGCGAATGCGCGGCCGCGGCCCCAGCTGACCCACTACGTCGAGGCTTCCGCCGTCCTGCAGCATCACCTGCACGACCTCGTGATCGGGTCGGCCAGCCCCTCCCAGGCGATGAGCGGCGCCCAGTCGGAGCTGACCGCGCTCGAAGCCCGCTGGCAGAGCTGAGCAAGCAGCGCGGGACGACGGCGCGATAAGGTGGTGGCATGCCCTCGACGGTCACCGGGAACCGTCTCGTTCTGATCTTCGTCGTGGCGGCGCTCCTCGGCTTCGCCCTCGCCTTCACCGCGATCACGATCCTGGGGCGGCGCCAGTGGCTGTCGCTGAAGGTTGCCGAGTCCCTGGTCGCGCGCCTGTCGGGGAGCGCCCTGCTCGCCCTGATCGCCGTGGGATGCCTCTCCGGCGTCGTCAACGTCCTCGTCTTCCCGCTGACCGGGCAGTTCGACCCCGGCGTCGACCCGGCCAGGGTGCAGGCCGCCCGGCTGCAGGCGGAGCTGGGCATCCTGGTCGCGATCGGGCTGACGATCGCGGCCGTGGTGCGGGTCGAGTCGGCGCACCGGCGGAGTGCCGGGAGCGAGCCCAGGCCCGACGCGGAGGACTGGGAGGTCGACGAACCGGAGACGGTCCGCCGGCCGGGGTGAGCCTCAGCCGCTCGGGCTGAGCTGGGGCGCGGGGCTGACGATGATCTGGGAGGCGGGGAGCTCTTCGCTTTCCAGATGCCAGCGGGCCAGGATGTCTCGGTAGGTGCCGTCTTCGTAGATGCTGAGCATGGCCTGCTGGATCGCGGTCAGCAGGTCGTGGTTTTGCGGATCCACGGCGATCCCCTCGGTGCCGAGGTGAAATGGGGCCCCGGCGATCTCCAGGGTGTCGGGATTGCCGGCGACGAAGCTGGCGCTGACGGGCGCGTCGTCGATCACCGCATCGAGACCGCCGTCGCGGAGAACCTGGACCGCCGCGGTGTCGGTCGGATAGGTATTGATCTCGAGATGCCGCTGCGCGCAGTCGCCGGAGTTCTCACTCGTGAGCGTGTCCTGCTCCGCGGTGGTCACCTGCACGCCCACCTTCCTCCCGCACAGATCGCTCAGCTTCTGGATGCCGGCAGGGTTGCCCTTGCGGACCATGATCGATTCACCGGACTGGAAATATCCGACGAAGGCGACCTGCCGTTCGAGTTCCGGGGTGACGGCCATGGCCGAGATCACAGCGTCTCCTTTGCGGGCCAGCAGGGAGGGAACGATGATCGCATAATCGGTAGTCACGATCGTGGCTGTCAGTCCCATGCGGGCGGCGATCGCGTTCGCGATGTCGATGTCGAAGCCGACCGCCCGGTTCGTCTGGGGATCGATCGACTCCTGGGGCGGGTAGGAGGTGTCGGACAGGAATGTCAGCGTGCCCGACGTGACGAGCGTGTGCGGCGGCTTGACGAGTTGCGGGCCGGCGGTCGCGGCGATTGAGGGCCCGGGCGACGGGGAGGAGGTCGGGGAATGCGAGGCGGTGGGTTGCGGCCCACAGGCGGCCAGCATCAGGAGGAGCGCCGGCGCGCTCAGGCACAGACCCCAGGGCTTCACCATCGCCACGATCGACAGCCCATTCTAGCGTCCGATGGCGCCGGGTTTGCCCCGCGTAACATGGACGATGCTTTGGCGGTCACTATCGACGGCGCCTCGCTCACGCCGAAGGACGTGGTCCGGGTGGCGCGCCATGGGGAGCCGGTGCAGATCGGGGAGGCCGCCGTGGCCCGCGTGCGTCGGGCCCGCGAGCTGGTCGATCGGCTCGTTCATGAGGAGAAGGTGGTCTACGGCCTGACCACGGGGGTCGGTGATCTGAGGACGACCCGGATTCCTCCCGACCGGGTGCGCGAGCTGCAGCGCAATCTGCTGCGCAGCCACGCGGTCGGCGTCGGCCCGGCCCTGCCCGAGGAGATGGTGCGGGCCGGGATCCTGGTGCGGGTGAACCAGTTCTGCCAGGGCTCGTCCGGCGTGAGGCTCGAGGTCGCCCAGGGGATGCTGGAGCTGCTCAACCGGGGGGTCGTCCCCTGGGTGCCCGAGAAGGGCTCGCTGGGCGCCAGCGGCGACCTGGCGCCATCCGCCCACGTCGGCCTGGTCCTGATCGGGGAGGGTGAGGTCCTGCGCGAGGGCCGGCGCACAGAGGGCGCATCGGCGCTGCGCGCCGCGGGGCTGGCGCCGATTTCGCTGGAGGCGAAGGACGCGCTGTCCATCCTGAACGGCACCCATTTCATGGCGGGCGCCGCCGCCCTGCTGCTGGAGGACGCCGACCGCCTGCTGCTCACGGCGGACCTGATCGCCGCCCTGAGCCTCGAGGCGTTGCGCGGTTCTCGAACCGCCTTCGACCCCCGCATCCACGCGGCGCGCCCGCACCCGGGACAGCGGGCGTCGGCGGCCCGCATCTTCGCCCTGACCGAGCACAGCGCCATCGTCGAATCGCACGTGCTCTGCGACCGGGTCCAGGATGCCTACTCGCTCCGCTGCGCCGCCCAGGTTCACGGCGCGGTCTCCGACGCGATCGACCACCTGCGTCGCGTGGTCGCGCTGGAGCTGAACGCCGGCACCGACAACCCGATGGTCTTCCCCGATGACGGCGCCGTCCTCTCCGCCGGCAACTTCCACGGCGAGCCGCTCGCCCTCGGACTGGACTTCGCCGGGATCGCCCTGGCGGAACTGGGCAGCATCTCGGAGCGCCGGCTGTTCCGGCTGCTCACCGCGCACCTCTCGGATCTGCCGCCCTTTCTCACCCGGCACTCGGGCGTCAACAGCGGCTACATGCTGCTCCAGTACACGGCGGCGGCGCTGGTCACGGAGAATGCGCTGCTGGCGACCCCGGCCAGCGTCCACTCGATCCCGACCTCCGCCGACCAGGAGGATCACGTCAGCATGGGATGGCATTCCGCGCTCCACGTCCGGCAGATCGCGAGCAACGTGGAGGGCATCCTCGGCCTCGAAGCCCTCGGGGCGGCCCAGGGCATCGATCTGCTCGCGCCCCTGCGCCCCGCGCCGCTGACGGCCAGAGGTCATGCCTTGATCCGAAGCCGGGTCCCGACACTTGAGGACGATCGCGCCTACGGGCCTGAGATCGAGGCGGTCACGGGGCTCATCCACGAAGGGGCACTGGCGGAGATCGCGGCCGGCGCCGGGGAGAGGTCCACCCGATGACCGCCCCGACCATTCGCGCGCCGCGCGGGACCGAGCTGAGCTGCCGGGGCTGGCAGCAAGAGGCTGCCTATCGCATGCTCTGCAACAACCTGGACCCCGAGGTCGCGGAGCGGCCGGAGGACCTCGTCGTCTACGGCGGGACCGGCAAGGCGGCGCGGGACTGGCCCGCGTTCCATGCGATCGTCGCGGCGCTGAAGCGGCTTCGCGAGGACGAGACGTTGCTCGTCCAGTCGGGCAAGCCGGTCGGCGTCTTCCGCACGCACGAGTACGCTCCGCGCGTGCTGCTCGCCAACAGTCTGCTCGTGCCGAAGTGGGCGACCTGGGACACCTTCTGGGAGCTCGAGCGGCTCGGCTTGATCATGTACGGACAGATGACGGCGGGCAGCTGGATCTATATCGGGAGCCAGGGCATCCTGCAGGGCACCTACGAGACGTTCAATGCGATCGCCGCCAAGCGGTTCGGCGGAAGCCTGAAGGGCCGGATCGTACTGACCTCGGGCCTGGGCGGCATGGGCGGCGCGCAGCCGTTGGCGATCACCATGAACGGCGGGGTGGCGCTCTGCGTGGAGGTCGATCCCGCGCGCGTCGAGCGGCGGCTCAAGTCCGGGTATCTCGACCGGGCGAGCCATTCACTCGACGAGGCGCTGGGCTGGGCCGAGGAGGCCCGTCGCAAGCAGGAGCCGCTCTCCATCGGCGTCCCGGGGAACGCCGCGGAGGTCTATCCGGAGCTGAACTGGCGCGACTTCACGCCCGACGTCGTGACCGACCAGACCTCCGCCCACGATCCGCTACGCGGCTACATCCCGGCCCCCCTCTCGGTCGAAGAGGCGCAGGACCTACGCGCCCGGGATCCGATCGAGTACCTGCAGATGGTCAGGCAGTCGATGGTGGCGCACGTCAACGCCATGCTGGCCTTCCAGCGGAAGGGCGTCGAGGTCTTCGACTACGGGAACAACCTGCGTGGCGAAGCGCGTGAGGCCGGGGTCACGAATGCGTTCGAGATCCCGGGCTTCGTCCCCGCCTACATCCGGCCGCTGTTCTGCGAGGGGAAGGGGCCGTTCCGCTGGGTCGCGCTCTCCGGCGACCCCGAGGACATCTACCGCACGGACGAGGCGGTCGTCGACACGCTTCCCGACAACGAGGCGGTCGCCCGCTGGCTGCGAATGGCCCGGGACCGGGTCCAGTTCCAGGGCTTGCCCGCGCGGATCTGCTGGCTCGGCTACGGCGAGCGAGCCGAGGTCGGCCTTCGGTTCAACGAGATGGTCCAGCGCGGACGGCTGCGCGCGCCTATCGTGATCGGGCGCGATCACCTCGACGCCGGATCGGTCGCCTCCCCCTACCGCGAGACTGAGGGCATGCGGGACGGCAGCGACGCGATCGCGGACTGGCCGATCCTCAACGCGCTCGTCAACACGGCGGCCGGCGCCAGCTGGGTATCGGTGCATCACGGAGGCGGCGTGGGCATGGGCAATTCCATCCACGCGGGCATGGTGGTGGTGGCGGACGGTACGCCCTCGATGGCGGAGCGGCTCGAGCGGGTGCTGACCACCGACCCCGGCATGGGGGTGATTCGGCACGCGGACGCCGGCTACGAAAGCGCGGTCCGCTTCGCACAGACGCATGACATCGACCGCGCGCACCCCGGCTGACGGCCGGCCGATGCTCCGCGCCGATTTCGCCATCCGCCACGCCGGCCGGCTGCTGACCATGGAGGCCCGCCGCGACGATCCCTACGGCACCATCCTCGACGGCGCGCTGGCGGCGTTCCTGGGCCGGGTCGTATGGGTGGGGCCGGACGCCCGGTTCGAGGCGAACGTCGCGCTCGCCGGCGATGCGGTGGATGCCGGGGGCTGCCTGGTCACGCCCGGACTGGTGGACGCGCACACCCATCCCGTCTTCGCCGGATCTCGGGCGGACGAGTTTGCCGAGCGCCTCTCCGGGGTTGCCTACGCGGACCAGCAGGGTGGCGAGCGAGGGATCCAGCGGACGGTTCTGGCGACGCGGGCGGCGTCGGAGGACGACCTGGTCTGCCTCGCGGTCGAGCGCGCGCATCGCTTCCTGGCCCATGGCACGACGACGATCGAGGCCAAGACCGGGTACGGGCTCGACCTGGAACAGGAGCGCAAGCTGCTCCGCGTCCTGCGGCGGCTGGCTGCCCTGACGCCGCTTCGCGTGATCCCGACCTTCCTCGGGGCGCATGTGGTCCCGCGGGGCGTCGACCGCGCCACCTACGTCCGCACGATCGTGGAGGAGATGCTGCCGGCCTTCCGCCACCAGGCGCGCTTCTGCGACGTGTGGTGCGATGCCCCCGCCTTCACGGCGGCGGAATCGCGCGCCATCCTGCGTCGCGCGCGCGAGCTCGGATACGGGCTGCGGATGCACGCCGCCCAGCTCGGCCCGGGGGAGGGCCCCTCGATCGGGGCGGAGCTCGCGGCGGCGAGTGTGGACCACCTCGAGTACGCCACCCCGGCCCAGGTGCAAGCGCTCGCCGCGGCGGGCACTACCGCCGTGCTCTGCCCTGGGGCGGCCCTCACGGTCCCGGGCAGCCCCCGGCCTCCGCTCGATGCGTTGCGCGAGTACGGCGTGCCGGTCGCGATCGCCTCGGACCTCAACCCGGGCACCTGCAACAGCGAGAGCCTGACCTTCGCCATGAGCGCCGCCTGCGTGCTGTGGGGGATGACCCCGGCGGAGACCTTGATCGGCGCGACGCGGGGCGGCGCGCGATCGCTCGGGCTGGAGGGCGAGGCCGGCAGGCTGGGTCCGGGTCACGCCGCCGACTGCGCCATCTTCGATCTCGAGGCGCCGGAGGAGATTCCGTACCATGTCGGCGTGAACCGGGTCAAGACCACGGTCGTCGGCGGCCGCGTGGTCACGCCACCGTGATGCGCCTGTGAGCGAGCTGGTCGAGTGCGTCCCCAACTTCTCAGAAGGCCGGCGGAGAGACGTCGTCGAGGCGATTGCCGATGCGATCCGCGGCGAGGGCGCCCGCGTCATCGACGTCCAGGCGGACGCCGCCCACAACCGCTGCGTGGTGACGTTCGTCGTCGAGCCGGAGCGGGCGGTCGAGGCCGTGCTGGCCGGGGCGCGGGTGGCGACCGAGCGCATCGACCTGCGCCGGCACGAGGGGCAGCACCCCCGGATGGGCGCGACCGACGTCGTCCCCTTCGTCCCCTTCGCGGACCTGCCCATGCGCGTCTGCATCGACCTGGCCCACGCTTGCGGAACGCGCCTGTCCTCGGAGCTGCGCATCCCCGTGTACTACTACGGCGAGGCGGCGCGCAACCCGGAGCGGGTCGAGCTGGAGCGCGTCCGGCGTGGCGGATTCGAGGACCTGGCCGCGCACATCGCGGACCCCGACCGCCAGCCCGATGAGGGTCCGGCCAGGCTGCATCCGAGCGCCGGTGCGACCGCGGTGGGGGCACGGATCCCTTTGATCGCGTACAACGTCAACCTGCGCACGACCGACCTCACGGTCGCGAAAGAGATCGCGCGGACGATCCGCGCCTCATCCGGCGGCCTGCCCCGGGTCAAAGCGTTGGGCTTCGAGCTCCAGGACCGCGGCCTGGTCCAGGTGTCGATGAACCTGACCGATTACCGGGTCACGAACATCTGGAAGGTGTTCACCGCGATCCAGGCCGAGGCCGCGCGGCGGGGGATCGAGGTGGCGGAGTCCGAGATCGTGGGCACGATCCCGCTCGACGCCGCCGTCAGGACGGTGCGCGAGGCGATCGCCGAACCGACCTTCCGCATGGACCAGATCCTGGAGAAGCGCGTGTGGGCGGCCGAATGAGCGGTCCGGTCCGGCACACGCCGATCGGGGAGTACGTGCAGGCGCTGGCCTCGACCGCGGCGGTGCCCGGCGGGGGCAGCGCGGCGGCGGTGGCGGCCGCCATGGGCTGCGGGCTGATCGGGATGGTCGCCCGCCTTTCAGCCAGGCGGGCGAAGGATCCCGCCAGCGCCGCGACCCTGGAGCAGCTCGTGCCCGAAGCCGAGGCGCTGGCCGACCGGCTCATGACCTTGAGCCAGGACGACGTCGACGCCTACCGCGCCGTGGTCACCGCGCGCCGGGAAGGGGCCGCGGCCGAGGCGCTGGCCGCCGCCAACCTCCGTGCCGCCGAGGTTCCGCTCGAGACCGCCCGGGCCGCCGCCGCGGCGATCGCCCTGCACCGGCGCTTGCAGCCGCTGGCCTGGTCCATGACCGCCTCGGATGCGGACGCGGCCGGGCTCCTGCTGGGAGCCGGCTTCCGGGCTGCGCTGGCCAACGTGGCGGTGAACCTCCCTGAGCTCAAGGGCGAGGCCAGGGATCGGATCCAACGCGCGCTGGTCGAGCTGCAGCGCACGAACTCGTAGCGGGCCCGCCGGGTGGCGGGTCGGTAGGCTGAGGGGATGCGCGCCGCGCTGATCGAGCGTTACGGTGAGCCGCCGGCCATCCGCGAGGTGGACGACCCGCTTCCGACCGGGAGGCTGGTCCTGGTCGAGGTGCGCGCCGCCGGGCTCAATCCTGCCGATCTCTCCATCGCCAGTGGCAAGTTCTATGCCGGGTCTCCGCCGACGCCCTACATCCCGGGCAGCGAGGGCGTGGGCATCGTGATCGCGGGTCCCGGATTCAAACCCGGGACGCGCGTGTATTTCGAGGCGCGGCGGGAGGCCGGCGCACTGGCGGAGAAGACGCTGATCGAGAAGGACGCCGCGGTCGAGCTGCCCGACGCCGTCGACGACGGCACCGCGCTCGCGCTCGGCATCGCCGGCACCACCGCCTGGCTGAGCCTCGAGCAGCGTGCGCAGCTCATGCCCGGCGAGACGGTCCTCGTGCTCGCCGCCTCGGGCGTGCTCGGCATGATCGCCGTCCAGGCCGCCAGGATCATGGGCGCGAAACGCATCGTCGCCGCGGCGCGCGATGCAAAGGGTCTCGAGCGGGCCCGAGCCCGCGGCGCGGACGCCGTCGTCGACCTCAAGCACCCGGACGGGCTGGTCGACGCGTTCCGCGAGGCCGCCGGCGGCGGCGTCGACGTCGTGATCGATCCGCTCTGGGGTCCACCCGCGGCCGCCGCGATGCAGGCCCTGAACCGCTTCGGCCGGCACGTTCAGCTCGGCCAGTCGGCCGGGGCCGAGGCGACCTTGCTGTCCAGCGTGATTCGCGGCCGGACCCTGTCGATCCTCGGCTACACGACCTTCGCCGTTCCCCTCGAGGTGCGGCTGGCCGCGTACCGGCGGATGGTGGCCGAGGTGGCGGCCGGACGCCTTGCCGCCGATATCGAGGTCCTTCCGCTCGACGCGGTCGCGGATGCCTGGCGGCGCCAGGCGCAGTCGCCTCACGCGAAGCTCGTCCTCCGACCTCGATGATCGGCGCCGGCTTTCCGTCGTACGAAAGCCGCACCGTCTCGATCGACGGCGTCAGCGTCCATTATCTCTGCGGCGGACGCGGAACCCCGCTCGTCCTGGTGCATGGTCTGGGCAGCTCCGCCACAGTGGAGTTCTATTTCAACCTCGAGGCGCTCGCCGCGAGCCACCGCGTCTACGCGGTTGACCTTCCGGGCTTCGGAAAGTCCGACAAGCCGCCGATCGAGTACACGATCGAATTCTTCGTCCGCGTCCTCCGCGATTTCATGGTTGCGCACGGCCTCGATCGCGTAGCCCTGATGGGCGTGTCGCTCGGCGGCCGCATCGCGGTCGGCTTTGCCCTGGAGTACCCATCCCACGTTTCTCGCCTGGTTCTGGTCGATGCCCTGGGCGTCGGCGTCCCGCGGCGCGTGCTCGCCTATTCGGTCCTCCTGGCCCGCGGCATCGGAGAGCTCGCCCTGTCCGGGACGGCGCGCGCGCTGCGGCAGATGAACCCACGGCTGATCCGCCGCCTCTGGCGCTGGCATCTCGCCCGGCCCGGGCCGGTCGATCACCTGATGAGCGACGACCGGATCGACCATCATCGCGAGATGCTGGGGACGCCTGCCTATCGTGCCGCCTACCTGTCGGCGCTCCGATCGGTCGCGGGGATGCGGCGGATGCGCGACGGCATCCTGGTAGAGGACCGGCTGGGCGGGCTTTCCATGCCGACGTTGCTCGTTTGGGGACGCCACGACCACGTCTTCCCGCCAAGCCACGCGGAGGAGGCGGCGAAGCGCATTCCCAACGTGGACCTGGAGATCTTCGAAGGCAGCGGCCACACGCCGCAGATGGAGGAGCCCGACCGATTCAACCGGCTGGTCGAGGAATTCCTAGGCCGGCCCTGACGGCGAGTCCCGGCCGGCTGCGTCGAGGTGCCGGCGGAAGTACCCGAGGATGCGGGTCTCCATCGCCTCCCGGTCCTTCTCGGATCGGGGCATATGGCGCTCGTTCGGATAGATCACGAGGTCGTAGGGGCGGTTGGCGGCGATCAGCGCGTTGATGAACCGCGCGGTGTGGCGGAAATGCACGTTGTCGTCGATCAGGCCGTGGACGAGGAGGAGCCGGCCGCGCAGCCGGTGCGCGTGCGTCAGCACCGATCCCTCGCGGTAGCCCGCCGGGTTCTGCTGGGGCGTCCGCATGTACTTCTCGGTGTATGCCGTGTCGTAGCCGTCCCAGTCGACGACCGGGGCCCCGGCGACGCCGACTCGGAAGAGGTCGGGCGCCTTGAGGAGCGCCATCACGGTCATATACCCGCCGTAGCTCCATCCGTAGATTCCGACCCGTTCGGGATCGCCCACGCCGGTGGACGTCAGCCACCGCAGCCCGGCGACCTGGTCGGCGACCTCGATCGTGCCCATCCGCCCGGTGATCGATCCCTCGAAGGCGAGCCCGCGCCGGGCCGACCCCCGGTTGTCGACCTTGAGCACGGTAAAACCCTCCTGCGCCAGCATCTGGGCACGAAGGTCGACGGTCTCGTCCCAGCTGTCCTGCACTGCCTGGACCGAGGGGCCGCCGTACACGGACACGATCACCGGCGTGCGGGCTGGGTGGTCGGGCAGGTAGACGGCTGCGTGCAGCGTGACACCGTCCTGGGTCACAAACTGGTGGAACTCGGGAGTCCGCAGGTCCAGGTCGACGGAGGCCGGCTCGTGCAGCACGTGGAGCGCGTCGCCGTCGATCCGGCGGATGACGACGGAGGGCGGCTGTCGCGCGCTGTCGAAGATCTCGACGAAGCTCGAGAAGTCCGGCGCCATGACCGCCTGATGCGTGCCGGCCCCGGAGGTCAGCGCCACCGGCTCACCGCCGTCGAGCGCGACGCGGTAGACGTGCCGCTCGAGCGGAGACGCGGATGGGGCGGCGAAATAGAGCTGCCGTCTCTCCTCGTCCAGGCCGACCACGCCATCGACCGGCCGGTCGCCTGAGGTCAGCTGGCGGATGAGCCGGCCATTCGCTGCGTAGAGATAGACCTGGCGGAATCCGTCCCGCTCCGCCGACCAGGTGAAGTCGCCGGTGCGCTCGTCGAATCGCAGGTCGTCATGCAGGTTGATCCAGGGATCGGCCCGCTCGGTCAGCAGCACGGTGGCATGGCCGGTCTGCGGGTCGACCGCGAACAGGTCGAGCTGCCGCCAATCGCGAGACAGGCGCTGGACGAAGAGCCGGCCATCGGGGTGCCAGTGAGTGCGGGCGAGGTAGTGCGCGCCCGGGTCGCCGAGGTCGAGCCAGTGTGGCTCGCCGCCCTGCACCGGGACCACGCCCAGCCGCCAGCGGACGTTGTCGGCGCCCGCCAACGGGTAGCGGTGTTCTTCGACCTCGACCCGATCTGTTCCCTGGTGCACGATCGGGTACACGGGGATGGGCCGCTCGTCGACCTGCTCGAAGGCGAGCCAGCGGGCGTCGTGCGAGACCCAGTAGCCGTACGGACGATCGAGCTCCTCCTGAGCGACGAACTCGGCAATCCCGTTCGTCACCCCGGGTTCGGCTCCCGAGGTCAGGGCGCGCTCGCCGCCCTCCTCGACCACCCAGACCTCGCGGTCGCGGGTGAAGAACACCCGCCGGCCGTCCCGGGAGATCTTCGGGTAGGTCGCGCCGGACGCCACCGGGTGAAGCTCACCGCCGTGGAAGCGGTGCAGGCGGTCGCCGATCGGGACCAGCATGACCGGGGCGTCGCGCGCCCACCAGTACTCGGTGATGCCGACCTCACGCAGGCGCAGGCGCTCCCGGCGGAGCCGTTCCTCGAGCGAGAGGTTCGCCTCGTCGCGCGCCGCGTCAGGAGGGCGAATCAAGGGCTCCGCCCGCCCGGTCGCGAGATCGAACTGCCAGAGATCGCGGACCAGGTCGCCCCGCTCGCTGTAGAGGTAGGTGACCCGGCCGCTGTCGGGCGAATACGCGATCCGCCCGGGGATGACAGTGCCGGGGCGGGGGAACTTCGCCACCATCGCCGGGGTGATCCGCTGCCTGACGCCCTGCGCCATCCGGCTAGCCTACCGCACGATCGGTCAGGGCCCGAGGCGTCCGAGGCGGGCGGCGTAGTAGGCCAGGATCGAGCGGTAGAGGAGGACGCCGCCCCATCCTATTAGTAGGATGCCGGCTGCGGCGATCGCCACCCCGTACAGGCGTTTGATCCGGTACCAGGCGAAGGAGCCGAACGTCTGCCAGAAGGTCCCGCTGAGGAGGCCGTGGCGCCGCAGGCTGCGGAGCCCGATCGCGAGCAACGCTGCGCCCGCGAGCAGGGTCAGGACGGCTACGATCAGCATCGCTGCGGCCGCAGCGGGCCAACCTGGCTGAAAAGGGGCAAACCGGGGAATAACGCCATATGTTGTGTCCCCAGGTTCTCCACAGGGCTACAGGTTGGGGTAAAATGCTTGACAGGCCCAATCCTATCTCATAGGATTGTCTGCGCTTCACCCCTCTCACCGGAGGTCCAGTTCATGCCTCGTTCCCAGAAGACGTCGACCGAGCGACCCGTCAGCACCCCCGGGGCGGCTGCGCCGAAACGCAATCCGAAGGGCCTTCCCTGGAGGCGATACTTCACGCAGCCCGGCGTGCCGGCCTTCGACGAGGTGCGGTGGGAGACCCGCTCGGCCACCATCGCCAACGAGAAGGGCGAAGTCGTCTTCGAGCAGCATGATGTCGAGATCCCGACCACCTGGTCGCAGGTCGCCACCAACGTCGTGGTTTCGAAGTACTTCCGGGGCGTGATCGGGACACCGGAGCGCGAGCGGAGCGTTCGCCAGCTGATCGGCCGGGTGGCCCGGACCATCCACAGCTGGGGGGAGAAGCAGGGCTACTTCCAGACCGCCGAAGCGGGCGACATCTTCCGTGAGGAGCTGACCCACCTGCTCGTGCATCAAAAGGCGGCCTTCAACAGCCCGGTCTGGTTCAACGTCGGTATCGAGCCCCGCCCGCAGAGCTCAGCGTGCTTCATCAATGCGGTCGAGGACACCATGGAGTCGATCCTGACGCTGGCCAAGACGGAGGGCATGCTCTTCAAGTACGGGTCGGGGACCGGCACGAACCTGTCCACCATCCGCTCCTCGAAGGAACTGCTCGCCGGCGGCGGCACCGCGTCCGGCCCCGTGTCCTTCATGAAGGGCTACGACGCCTTCGCCGGGGTGATCAAGTCGGGCGGCAAGACACGCCGGGCGGCCAAGATGGTCATCCTGAACGTCGACCACCCGGACATCGTGGAGTTCATCAACTGCAAGGTCGAGGAAGAGCGGAAGGCCTGGACCTTGATCGAGGCCGGCTACGACCCGTCCTTCAACGGACCGGCCTACAGCTCGATCTTCTTCCAGAACTCGAACAACAGCGTCCGGGTCACGGACGACTTCATGCGGGCGGTCGAGGAAGACCGCGAGTGGAACACGCTGGCAGTGACCAACGGCCAGATCGTCGACACCTACAAGGCGCGCGACCTGATGCGCATGATGGCGGAGGCGGCCTGGGCGTGCGGGGATCCCGGTCTGCAGTACGACACCACCGTCAACCACTGGCACACCTGCGCGGCAACCGCCCGGATCAATGCCTCCAACCCCTGCAGCGAGTACATGTTCCTCGACAACACGTCCTGCAACCTGGCCTCGATCAACCTGATGAAATTCCTGGACGACCGAGGCGAATTCCAGGTCGAGGACTACCGGCAGGCGGTGCGGACGCTGATCACGGCCATGGAGATCATCGTCGACAATGCCTCCTACCCGACCGAGGCGATCACGGAGAACAGCCGGAACTTCCGCCCGCTCGGCCTCGGCTACGCGAACCTGGGCGCCCTCCTGATGGCATCGGGTCTTCCCTACGACAGCGACGCCGGCCGGGACGTCGCGGCGGCGCTGACCGCGGTGATGACGGGCGACGCCTATGCCCAGTCGGCCCGAATCGCGCAGAAGAAGGGACCCTTCAACGGCTACGCGATCAACCGCGAGTCGATGCTCCGGGTCATGGACCAGCATCGGGGGTACGTCCAGCACATCAACCCGGCGCACGTCCCCCTGCCGCTGCTGCAGGCGGCTCGGGAAGCCTGGGACACCGCCTGCCACCTGGGCGAGTCATACGGGTATCGCAACTCGCAGGCGACGGTGATCGCGCCGACCGGGACGATCGGCTTCATGATGGACTGCGACACGACCGGGATCGAGCCGGACATCGCGCTCGTGAAGTACAAGAAGCTGGTCGGCGGCGGCATGCTCAAGCTCGTCAATCAGACGGTGCCGATTGCGCTGCGCCGGATCGGCTACTCCGAGCCGCAGGTGTCCGACATCCTGCAGTACATCGATGAGCACGACACGATCGAAGGCGCCCCCCACCTGCGCCAGGACGACCTGCCCGTCTTCGACTGCGCCTTCAAGCCTGCCACCGGGTCCCGGACGATCCACTACATGGGGCACGTCAAGATGATGGCGGCCTGCCAGCCGTTCATCTCCGGCGCGATCTCGAAGACCGTCAACATGCCGGAGCACGCCACGCCGGAGGACATCAGCGAGGTCTATCTGGAGGGTTGGCGGATGGGCCTCAAGGCGATCGCCATCTACCGGGACGGCTCCAAGCGGTCACAGCCGCTCAACACGGCCCTCGACACGCCGGACAAGGTCAAACCGGCCGTGCCGGCGCCTGCCGAGGTGGTCGCCGGGGAACCGGCACGGGCGATCCGCCGCAAACTGCCGGACGAGCGGCGGGCGATCACGCACAAATTCGACATCCAGGGCCACGAGGGCTACATCACCGTCGGGATCTACGAGGACGGCACCCCGGGCGAGATCTTCCTGGTCATGTCGAAGGAAGGCAGCACGATCTCGGGCCTGATGGACGCGTTTGCCACGGCCATCTCGCTGGCGCTCCAGTACGGCGTCCCCCTCGAGGTCCTGGTCAAGAAGTTTGCTCACACCCGCTTCGAACCCTCCGGCTTCACGAAGAACCCGGAGATCCCGATCGCGAAGTCCATCACCGATTACATCTTCCGGTGGCTGGCCTCCAAGTTCTTGAACGAGACGGCCCAGGAAGCGGTCGGCCTGGTCCGGCGCGAGCCCGCGACGGGGATTGCCGGGGACGCGGCTCCCGCCGTCTCGACGCAGGCCCCGGCGGCGACGCCGACGATCCCACTTCGCCCGGTGACGGGAGAGAGCAGTCAGGCGAAAATCACCTTCCAGGGCCAGGAGGACGCTCCGGCGTGCTCCGACTGCGGGTCGATCATGGTTCGCAACGGAACGTGCTACAAGTGCCTGAACTGCGGCAGCACGAGCGGCTGCAGCTAGCCGAGAAGGAGAGGCAGGCGAGCGCCGCCTCTCCTTCCTCACCGGCTCCACGACATCCCGCGTACCGCTACGAGGGCCCCGATTGTCCGTGCGGAGGTCCCACTGTCTGGGACGGCCACAAATTTCGCTGTCGCGGATGCGGGCTGTACACGGAGACCTGCTGTGATGGAGGCCGTTGCCCATAAGCGAACCATCCGATCGCGTGGTGAGCCCGCGTCGATGACCGGAGCCGTCGTCACCGCGCTGCATCCGCTCAACACGACGCCGTGCGAAACGCTGATGACAGGGCTCGCGGGGCCGGGCGCAAGAAAAATCCCGTGACCCCTTGTGCTTTTTCTCCGAAATCATGGTATGGTGCGGGGTAATGGATGTCGAACCACGCGGCAGCGCATTGCCCGAGGCGTTGCGCGTCGCGTCCCGCAGCCTCCATCAAAAAGAAAATCTCCGCTCCGCGTCGACGACCATCGTCGTCCGCGTTGAGCCATCGCGATGAGCATGCGTCGGCACGCGACCGCCTCATCGCAGACCTCCTTCTGCTTCCGGTACCCGGCCGCGCCGGCGCCCGCGCGTCCACGGTCATCGTGGCGCTCACGCGCGATCGGCATCGGCGCACTGCGTCAGCGGCCGACCGGGAGAATCCACGAATAAGGAGGTGACCACGGTGGCCGCAAAGAAGAAGGCAGGCGGGAAGAAGAAGTCTTCCGCCAAGAAGTCCTCGAAGAAGAAGTAGGGATTCAATCCTTACTGACGTCTACGCACAGCCGGTGGCCCGATGGCGCCGGCTGTGGCGCGTCTAGGGCTGCATGACCATCGATCTCGAACAGGCTCGGGTCTTCCTGAAGGGGCGCAACCAGGCGATTCTGGGCACGATCAAGCGAGACGGCCGCCCCCAGCTGTCCAACGTCCTCTACGTCCTTGACGACGACGGCCGGATCAAGATCTCGGTTACCCAGACGCGGGCCAAGACCGCCAACCTGCGTCGGGACCCGCGCGCGACCCTGCACGTGGCCGGCCGGGACTTCTGGGAGTACCTGGTCGTGGAAGGCTCGACCGAGTTCATCGAGGGCGAGGACGCGCTCGCCGCCTTGCGGGACTACTACCGGAAGGCTCGCGGCGAGCACCCGAACTGGGCCGAGTACGACGCGGCCATGATCCAGGACCAGCGGCTCCTGCTCTCGATCTCGATCGAGCACGCCTACGGGCAGATCAGGTAGCCGGTTCGGGATCCCTCGTGGTCGGGAGCTAGCGGACGGCCAGGCAGGTGACGGTCTTGAACACCCCGTCCACCTTCTGGATCTTCTCCACGATCACGTTCCCGATGCCGGCGACGTCCGGCGCGTCGACCTGGGCGATCACGTCGAATTCGCCCGTGATCGCGTCCGCGTTGGTGATGCCCTGGACGCCCTGCAGCGACTTCGCCACATCGATTGCCTTCCCCGCCGACGCGTTGATCAGCACGTACGCCCGCATCCTTTCTGCCTCCTCGGTCGTGGTGACCTCAGGATACGGCTTTGCACGCCGGGTATGGCTCTCCACGGGTCTTGACGATCGCCAGACATCAAGCTCATAAGATAAGGTCATGACGTCGATGACGGCGGTGGTGAAAGCCGCCGCCGGGCCAGGCGCCGAGCTGGCGCAGGTCGAGGTCCCTCACCCGACCGGCCAGGACGTTCTCGTCGAGGTCGCGGCGAGCTCGATCTGCGGCACCGACGTCCATATCTACGACTGGAATGACTGGGCGAAGGCGCATATTCGGCCGCCGCGAATCTTCGGACACGAGATGTCCGGGCGCATCGTTGCGGTCGGAGCCGAGGTCACGGCGCTCAAGCCGGGCGATTACGTCGCCGCCGAAACGCACGTCGTGGACCACACCTGTCCCCAGTGCCTGAACGGCCTGTATCACCTGTGCGAGAACCCCCGCGTGCTCGGGGTCGACCGAGACGGTGCGTTCGCCCGGTACGTGCTCCTGCCGGCCGAGAACTGCTGGCGCAACGCGCCCGGCCTCAGTCCCGAGATCGCGGCGCTGCAGGAGCCGTTCGGCAACGCTGTCCACACGGCGCTCAACGGACCGCTTCGGGGACGCGTGATCGGCATCTTCGGGGCGGGTCCGATCGGCTTGTGCGCGATCGGGATCGTCCGGGCCGAGGGCGCGGCCGCGGTCTTCGTCATCGAACCCAATCCGTTTCGCCGCGAACTGGCGGAGCGGATGGGCGCGACCCGCGTCTTCGCCCCCACGGATCGTTCCGCGGAGGACCTGCGCCGGGCGAACGGCGGGATCGGGCTCGACGTGGTGCTCGAGATGTCCGGGCATCCGCTCGCGATCGAGCAAGGCCTGCGCGCGCTGCATCATGGAGCCTGGATGAGCCTCCTCGGCATCGGCGACCGGCCGGTCACCCTCGACCTGAACGATCTCGTGGTGCTCAAGAGCATCACGATCCATGGCATCTTCGGGCGCCGCATCTGGGACACCTGGGAGCGCACCTCCCGCTACCTGAGCACCGGCGCCGTCGACGTCAGCCCGCTGATCACCCACCGGTTTCCGCTGCACGAATTCGAGCAGGCGATGGCGCAGATGAAGAGTGGGCGATCCGGCAAAGTCGTGCTGCTGCCGGAGAGTGGCTAACCGGAACAAGGAGGCGATCGCCATGATGACCGAGAAAATGCCGTACCTCGCCCAGGACCTGGAGGCGCTCAAGGCGAGAGGCCTGTTCCGACCGCTGCGCGTGCTGGAATCGGCGCAGGACACCGAGGTCGTGATCGGGGGGCGTCGATTGCTCAACCTCTCCTCGAACAACTACCTCGGACTGACCACGCATCCCAGGCTGGTCCAGGCCATGGTGGAGGCCACCACGCGGTTCGGCGCCGGCTCCGGCGCGGTTCGCACGATCGCCGGCACCATGGCCGTCCACGAGGAACTCGAGCGCAAGCTGGCCGAGTTCAAGCACACGGAGGCGTCGCTGGTTTTCCAGTCCGGCTTCACCGCCAACCTGGGCGTCCTCCAGGTCATGGTCGGGGAAGGCGATGTGATCATCAGCGACGAGCTGAATCATGCCTCGATCATCGACGGCATCCGGCTCTCCAAAGCAGAGCGATCGATCTACAAGCATCGCGACGTCGATGACCTCGAGCGGCACCTGTCGAAACACCGCGACAAACGCATGAAGCTGGTGGTGACGGACGGCGTCTTCAGCATGGATGGGGACATCGCCCCCCTGGCGCAGATCGTGGACCGTGCCGAGGCCCATCACGCGCTGGTCATGGTCGACGACGCCCACGCCAGCGGCGTGCTCGGCCGCAACGGACGCGGCACCGTCAACCACTTCGGGTTGGATGGCCGCGTCGATCTGCAGATTGGCACCCTGTCCAAGGCGATCGGCGTGCTGGGCGGATACGTCGCCTCGACCCAGACCGTGCGGGATTTCCTCATCCACCGCGCCCGTCCATTCCTGTTTTCGACCTCGCACCCGCCCGGAGTCGCGGCCGCCTGCCTGGCCGCCATCGAGGTCCTGCTCGCCGAGCCGCAGCGGATCGAACGACTGTGGGCCAACACGCGGCGGTTCAAGACCGGGCTCTCGAGGCTGGGCTTCCAGACGGGCGCCAGCGAGACGCCGATCACGCCCGTGATCGTGGGGAAGGGCGAGACCGCCATGGGGTTCTCCGATCGGCTGTTCGCCGCCGGTGTCTTCGCCCAGGGTATCGGCTATCCAACCGTGCCGGAAGGCCGGGCGCGCATCCGCACCATCGTCAGCAGCGCCCACACCGACGCCCAGCTCGATCGGGCGCTGGAGGCGTTCGAGAAGGTGGGGAAGGAGCTGGGGGTCATTTCCTGAGAGTCCAAAGTCTCGCGCCGCAGCGGATTTCGTAGTAACGTTCGTCGACGATCGGACATATATGGGTGGGTCAGCGTCGGCGTGACCGAACGGTCGGCGGCGGAGTTGCGGGACGAGGCGCGCCTGATCGAGGCGGCCAAACGGGATCGCAAGGCCTTCGAGGCCCTCTACGACCGGTACTTCGATCAGATCTACTCGTACTGCTTCTATCACACCAGCCGGCGCGAGGAAGCCGAGGACCTGGCCAGCGAGACGTTCCAGCGCGCCCTGGAGGGTCTCCCGGACTTCGAGTGGCGCGGGATTCCGTATTCGGCATGGCTGTACAAGGTGGCGTCCAACCTGATGGCGAAGCAACGGCGGCACCCGGCCTGGATCGCGCTGCCCGAGCCGATCTCCGGCCCTGCAGAAGACGATCCGGAACGGCGGTGGCTCAAGCGGGAGCAGGGCGATGAGCTGCATGCGGCCGTCCGGCGCCTCCCGGTCGACCAGCGCCAAGCCGTGCTGCTCAAATTCGAGGCTCGCCTCAAGAACCGGGAGATCGGTGACATCATGGGGCGCAGCGAGGGCGCGGTGAAGCTGCTCCTCTTCCGGGCGGTTCACGGGTTGCGCCGGCGCATGACGTCACCGGAGAAGAAACGATGAACCCAAGGCTGGACGAGATCGATGCGCTGGCGAACGCCATCGATCGGCTGATCTTTCCCGGATCGCCCTCGCCCGGTGGCTTTCGGGGCGCGGCGGACGCCGATCTGGCGTTGATCTCGTACCTGAACGAGAGTTTTCCGCAACTCAGCCTCGCGGGACCGCGCCGGGAGCGAGTTCGACGCCGGATGA
>DASQGL010000095.1:0-2361 GCA_035632635.1 Candidatus Limnocylindrales bacterium | reverse complement strand
TTCGTGCCGATCGTGATCAAGGGCGTGGTCGAGTCGCTCCGGGCGAACCCGATCCTCAACGCCAGCTTCCAGGCCGAGCGGGTGGTCCTCCACAAGGACATCAACATCGGGGTCGCGGTCGCGATCGAGGACGGCCTGATCGTGCCCGTGGTGCGCCAGGCGGACCGGCTCTCGATCGCCGGCATCGCCCGGGCGGTCGACGACCTGGCCCGGCGGGCGCGGGCCGGCAAGCTGACCCTCGACGACGTCCAGGGGGCGACCTTCACGGTCAACAACCCGGGGACCTTCGGCACCGTGCTGTCGTACTCGATCATCGCCCCGCCCCAGGCGGCCATCCTGGCCATGGACGCGATCATCAAGCGGCCGGTGGTGGTGGACGGGGACGCGATCGCGGTCCGGTCGATGATGAACCTCTGCCTCAGCTTCGACCACCGGGTGCTGGACGGGGTCTCGGCCGCCGCCTTCCTGCAGGGCGTCCGGCGCTTCCTGGAGGGGTTCTCGGAGCAGGTGCCGCTGTATTGAGGCCGAACTCCGGCATACTGGAGTCCGATGCCTGACGCCGTTCCCCTCAAGTTCTACGGCCGGTCCAAGCGCAACGAGGTGGTCCCGCTGGACAGCCAGCGCCCGCCCTGGCTGCGGGTGCGCCTGCCCGGCGGTCCGAACTACGGCGAGCTGAAGGGCCTCATGCGCGGCCTCGAGCTGCACACGGTCTGCGAGGAGGCGCGCTGCCCCAACATCGGCGAGTGCTGGGAGGCGCGCACGGCGACCTTCATGATCCTGGGCGACACCTGCACCCGCGCCTGCGGCTTCTGCGCGGTCAAGACCGGGCGGCCCACGGTCCTCGACCTGGGGGAGCCGGTCCGGGTCGCCGAGGCGGTCCAGCGCATGGGCCTGAAGCACGCGGTCATCACCTCCGTCAACCGCGACGAGCTCGACGACGGCGGGGCCGCGATCTTCGCCGGGACGATCCGCCAGATCCGGCAGCGCATGCCCCAATGCGGCATCGAGGTCCTGATCCCCGACTTCGAGGGCAACGAGGAGGCGCTCGCCGCGGTGATGCGCGCGCGCCCCGACATCCTCAACCACAACATCGAGACCGTGCCCCGGCTCTACCCGCAGGTCCGCCCCAAGGGCCGCTACCCGCGGTCGCTGCGCGTCCTGCAGGCCGCCAAACGGCTGGACGCCACGGTCTTCACCAAGTCGGGCATCATGCTCGGGCTGGGGGAGGAGCGGGAGGAGGTGCTCGAGGTCTTCCGGGACCTGCGCGCGCACGACGTCGAGATCCTGACCGTGGGCCAGTACCTGCGCCCCAGCCTGCGCCACCTGCCGATCGCGCGCTACTGGACGCCGGAGGAGTTCGCGGACCTCAAGCGCGCCGCCCTCCAGCTCGGCTTCCGGCACGTCGAGTCCGGGCCGCTGGTGCGCAGCTCCTATCACGCGGCGAACCAGGTCCCGGACCGCGCCGCCACCGGGTAACGGGATGGAGATCCGTCGCCTCGGACTTCAGCCCTACCGGCAGGCGTGGGAGCTGCAGCAGCGGCTGTGGGCGCAGCGGGGTGCCGGCGAGGTCCCGGACACGCTCCTCCTGCTCGAGCATCCGCACACCTACACGATCGGGCGCAGCGGCTCCAAGGCGCACGTGTTCCTGAGCGACGCCGAGCTCGAGGCGCGCGGCATCGCCTGCCTGAGCGTCGACCGCGGCGGGGACGTCACCTACCACGGGCCCGGCCAGCTGGTCGGCTACCCGATCCTCCAGCTCGGCAACCCGCCCGACGTGGGGGCGTACCTGCGCGGGCTCGAAAGCTGCCTGATCGCCGTGCTGGCCGACTTCGGCATCCAGGCCGCCCGCCTGCCCGGCTACACCGGCGTCTGGATCGACGGCGAGCGCAAGATCGCCGCGATCGGCGTCAAGGTGGCCCAGGGCGTGACGACCCACGGGTTTGCCCTCAACGTGTCCACCGACCTGAGCCTGTTCGAGCACATCCTGCCCTGCGGGATCCCGGACAAGGGCGTCACCTCGATGGCGCGCGAACTGGGCGTGGCGCCGGCCATGACCGAGGTGGAGGCGGCCGTCGTGGCGCGCTTCCGCGAGCGTTTCGCGACGCCGGGGTTGCGCGCCGCCGCCGTTGCATAATAGGTCGGCCCCGGGCGGTTAGCTCAGCTGGAAGAGCGTC
Organism: Candidatus Limnocylindrales bacterium; assembly: GCA_035632635.1. Taxonomy (GTDB): domain Bacteria; phylum Chloroflexota; class Dormibacteria; order CF-121; family CF-121; genus CF-120. Next base: position 187 of record DASQGL010000095.1, on the reverse strand, counting down.
TGGTTTACACCCAGAAGGTCGCTGGTTCGAACCCAACACCGCCCATTCCACCGTCAGGCCAGACTCGCGCGGCTGCGCTGAGCCTTGACGGCGGGCGCTCCTGAACCTGGGGCCGAGGCGAGCCGGAGCAGTCGCAGCCCGACCAGCGCGTACCACACGATCATCGGCAGGAGTGAGACGTAGGAGA
>DASQGL010000094.1:0-9192 GCA_035632635.1 Candidatus Limnocylindrales bacterium | reverse complement strand
TCGACCAGCTGCCGCAGCAGCGGCGGCGCCGCGAACTTCGGGTCGTGCAGTCCCTCGTAGAGCACGTCGCAGATGTGGACGTGCGTGTCGAGACCGACGAAGTCGGCCAGCTCCAGCGGACCCATCGGATGATGCAGGCCGAGCTTCGCGCCCAGGTCGATGTCCTCGCGCGAGCCCAGTCCCTCCATCAGCGCGCGGATGGCCTCGTTGATGAAGGGGACGAGCATGCGGTTCACGATGAAACCGGGATAGTCGAGCGAGGTGATCGGCGTCTTCCCCATCGTGCGAGCCAGCTCGAGCGTGCTGGTCACGGTCGCGTCGGAGGTATCCCGGCCGCGGGTCAGCTCGACGAGCGGCATGACCGGGACCGGATTGAAGAAGTGCATCCCGATGAACCGATCCGGTCGCTTCGTGACGGCGGCCATTCGGGTGATCGGAATGGATGACGTATTGCTGGCGAGGATGGCCTCGGGGCGGCAGATCCCATCCAGCCGCTTGAACAGCTCGCGCTTCGCCTCGAAGTTCTCGGTGATCGCCTCGATCACGAAGTCGGCGCGCCCCGCCGCCTCGAGCGACGTGGTCGCATGCAGCCGCGCCAGCGCGGCATCGCGGTCCGACGCCGTCATCTTGCCTTTCTGCACCAGGCTGTCGAGCCGCTTGCGGATGTGCTCCACGCCGCGGTTGGCCAGGGCCTCGTCTACCTCGCGCAGCGTCACCTCCAGCCCGCACGTGATCGCGGTCTGGGCGATGCCGGCCCCCATCAGCCCGGCGCCGGCGACGTAGATCTGCTTCATCGGCCGCTGACAGGATAGCGCAGCGCCGCGCCGCGGCCCGGGCGCAACGCCCGATGCCCGGTCACAGTTTCAGCGACTTGATCGCGTGCTCGTAACGTGGCTCATCCTCGCGGAACGTGTCCGCATTGACGCCACGCCGCAGCGAGCAGAGGTAGGCGACCCACTGCAACGGGATCACGTTCGCGATCGGCGCCAGGACTTCCGGCAGGCGGTGCACCGCGACCTCGAAGCGGGCGCCGTCCATCTCCGCGGCCGCCGAGCCGATCACCACGACCTGGGCCTCGATCAGGGCGAGCGCCTGGGTGATCTCCTCGGTCCGGGTGAGCGCCGCGCCGGGTTCGGCGACCACGAACACGGTCTGCCCGGCCTCGACGCTGATCAGCGGACCGTGGAGGAAGTTCTCGAGCTCGTGCCCCTCCGCCTGCACGTGGGCGGCTTCCCGCAGCTTGAGCGCACCCTCGCTCGCCGTCGCCCAGCCGGGCCCGGCGCCGATGAAATGGGTCGGCATCGCCAGCCGGATGGCGTCCGCCACTGCCTCGGCCCGGCTTCGCGCGGCCACCGCAGCCGCGACCGTCTCGGGCAGCATCGGCATCGCCCCTTCCCAGAATGGGCGTGACCGCCCCGAGACCGCGGCCAGCGCGACCGCGAGCTGGGCGAGGCGAATCATCGCCCCGACGTGGCTCGCCGTGTGCACGGCGGAGAGCTCCTGCGGGGCTGTGGTCAGCACGCCTTCACCGGTCAGCGGCGACCCCTCACCGGTGATGACCGCCCATCGCGACGACCGCTCGCGAAACCGCTGCAGCGCGGCAGCCGTGAAGTGCTTGACGCCACGGTGACTGATCGCGATCAGGACGTCATCGGGTGCGGGGGCCTCGTGGTACTGGACGTACTCGAAGGCCGGGAGCGCCAGCGCGTCGAAGCCCGCGGTTCGGAAGAGGTGTTCACCCACCTGGGCGCCGTGGAAGCTGGTCCCCGTCCCGACCAGGATCACCCGGCCGGGATCGGGAAACCGCGACGCGACCTCGCGAGGGCCGTGCCGGTCGGCCAGCAGCCGCTCCACGAGCGCCGGCTGCAACTCGATCGTGCGCAGCAGGTGCTCGCCGGGCACGGCGGGAGGCTGGCTCACGCCGGCAGCCTGGCGGTCGCGTCCCAGACCGAGCCGGCCGCCTCCTCCATGCCTGCCCACGGGTCCTTACGGCGCGCGATCCGCCGCCACACGTTGCGCAGGGTGTATCCATCCGGCCGCAGCGAGGCGCTCGCGACCTCGCTCCACGGAATCGGCATCGCCAGGGGCGCCCCCGGACGGGCCCGCACGGCGTACGGCGCGGCGGCCGTCTGCGCATAGCCGTTGCGGGCGGTGTCGATGAACAGGCGTCCCCGGCGCGCCTGCTTGCGAAATTCGGTGGTCAGGCGATCCGGGTCCTGCGTCACGAGCTCCGCGGCGACCCGCCGCGCAAACGCGTGCACGGCATCGAAATTCGCCTGCGCATCGAGCGGGGCGAGGACATGGAGGCCACGACTCCCGGTCGTCTTGACGAAGGGCGCGAGGCCCAGGTCTTCCAGGAGCCGCTTGAGTGAGAGCGCGGCCCGGCGAACCAGGCTGAAGTCTCGAGTGGACGGATCGAGGTCGAAGATGACCTGGTCGGGAAAGTCGATGCGGTCGACGCGGCTCGGCCACACGTGCGGCGTGATGCAGTTCTGGTTGGCGACGTAGACGAGCGTGGCTGCGTCATTGATGACCGCATGGGTCAGCGCTCCGCCACCGCGTCGCATCACCTCCACCCTCGCGATCCACGGCGGAAAGGACGCCGGGATCCGCTTTTGCTGAATCTCCACCCCGCCGATGCCGTCCGGGAATCGCTGCATGTGCAGCGGCCGTCCGCGGACGTAGGGGAGCATGCGGTCCGCGATGCGGTGGTAGTACTCGACCAGCTGGCGCTTCGTGATGCCGTCGTCCGGAAAGAGCACCTTGAGCGGGTGCGTGATCGTGATGAGATGGCCGTCAACCAGGACCTCCATCAGCAGCTCCTTCACCTTCGACTATAGCCAGCACGTATTCCAGCGAGCGCTCGGTGAGCGAGGTGAGCTGCAGGTCCGCCGCCCCCAGGTCCATGTGCGCGGTCATGGAACAGGGCACCGCCACGCAGAACAGGCCGGCTCGCTTGGCGGCGGTCAGGCCGTTCAGCGAATCCTCCACGGCGATCGCCTGGGACGCGTTCAGCCCCAGGCGCTCGAGAACCGCCAGGTACAGGTCCGGCTCGGGTTTCGCGCGGGCGGCGTCCTCGCGGGTGCGGATGCAGTCCCAGTCTTGCAGGCCCAGACGCCGCAGGTGGCCCTCCACCCAGGCGCGAGTCGAGCTCGAGGCGATCGCGCGCTTGAGGCCGAGGCGCTGGGCCGCGTCCCGCCACTCGTGGACGCCGGGCAGCACCGGCAGGGCCTCGACCAGCTCCCGCTCACGCGCGAGCCGGCGGGCGTCGATCGCATCACGATGCAGCGGCCGGGCCAGGCGCCGTTCGAGGTCGGCGAACCCGTCGAAGTCGGAGACGGTGCCGATGATACGTCCCCAGACCTTCGGGTCGAGCCGCTGGCCGTGCTCCTCGTAGACCTCCTGCCAGGCCTGGAAGACGGCGCCCTCCGTGTCGACGATCAGGCCGTCGAAGTCGAAGATCAGGGCGCGAACCGGGCGGGCTATGTCGTTTTCAGGAGCTCGCGGGCGATCACGAAACGCTGGATCTCGTTGGTGCCCTCGTAGATCTGCGTGATCTTCGCGTCGCGCATCATGCGCTCGACCGGGAAGTCACGCAGGTATCCATACCCGCCCAGGACCTGGACCGCGTCGGTGGTGACCCGCATGGCCACGTCGGAGGCGAAGACCTTGGCCATCGCGGAGCTGGCTCCGATGTCGGACAGGTGCCGGTCGAGCGCGTCGCCCGCGGCGTAGACGAGCATGCGCGCCGCCTCGATCTGCGTCGCCATGTCGGCGAGCATGAACTGCAGGCCCTCGAACTCGGCGATCGGCTTGCCGAACTGCCGCCGCTCGCGCGCATAGCGGCGGGCGACCCCGAAGGCGCCCTCGGCGATCCCGAGCGCCTGGGCCGCGATCCCGGGCCGCGAGTGATCGAGGACGCGCATGGCGAGCTGGAATCCCTTGCCCTCCTGCCCGACCAGGTTCCGCGCCGGCAGGGCCACGTCCTCGAAGAACAGCTGGGCCGTGGGCGAGCCACGAATGCCGAGTTTCTTCTCCAGCTTGCCCACTCGAAAGCCCGGCGTGTCCCGTTCGACGACGAACGCGGTGATGTGCCGGGCCGGCGTGTCACCGTCCTGGTCGGTCCGGGCGAAGACCACGATCGTGTCGGCGACGCTGCCGCCGGTGATGAACGTCTTGGAGCCGTTGAGGACGTAGGTGTCCCCATGGCGGGCGGCGCGCGTGCGCATGCCCCCGGCGTCGGAGCCCGAGCCCGGCTCGGTCAGTGCGTACGCGGCCATCTTCTCGCCACGTGCGAGCGGGGGCAGGTAGGTACGCTTCTGCTCCTCGGTCCCGGCCAGCACGATCGGCAGGCTGCCCAGGGACTGGACGGACAGGATCAGGGAGGACGTGGCGCAGACTTTGGCAATCTCCTCGACCGCGAGGATGAGCGTGAGCGCGCTCCCGCTGACCCCGCCGTATTCGGGCTCGAACGGAATCCCGAGGATGTCGTGTTCCTGGAACAGCTTCTTGATGTCCCAGGGGAACTCGCCGCGGGCGTCGATCTCCGCGGCCCGTGGCGCGACCTGCTCGACGCAGAGGTCGTGCACCATCTCCTTGACCTGGCGCTGCTCGTCGCTGAGCTGGAAGTTCACGAGGCCTTGAACAGCTCGCGGGCGATCACGAGCCGCTGGATCTGGTTCGTCCCTTCGTAGATCTGGCAGGCCTTGGCGTCCCGGACGCGGCGCGCCATCGGGTATTCCTCCAGGTAGCCGTAGCCGCCGAACACCTGCAGGGCGTCCAGGGTGACCTCCATCGCGATGTCGGTCGAGAAGAGCTTCGCCATCGCCGCCTCTTTCGTGAACGGCTGGCCGGTATCGCAGCGCGCCGCCGCCTGCCAGGTCAGCCAGCGCGCCGCCCGGATCTTGACCGCCATGTCGGCCAGCTTGTTCTGGATCGTCTGGAGCTCCGCGATCGGCTTGCCGAACTGGTGACGTTCGCGCGCGTACCGGACCGCGTCGTCCAGCGCGCCCTGCGCCAGGCCGATTGCCTGGGCGCTGATCCCGATCCGGCCGCTGTCGAGCGCCCGCATCGCGATCGTGAAGCCCTCCCCTTCCTGACCGAGGCGGTCCGACTCGGGGACGCGGCACGCGTCGAAATGGACTTCGGCGATCGCCGAGCCGTTCAATCCCATCTTCTCGAGCGGAGGCCCGACCGAAAGGCCCGCGGTGCCCGCATCGACCATGAAGGCGGAGATCCCCGCTGCACCCTTCCCGGGTGTGGTCGCCGCCATCACGATGTAGGTTCCGGCGTGGCCCGCGTTCGTGATGAAGATCTTGGAGCCGTTGAGGATATAGCCGCCGTCGACCCGGGCCGCGGTCGTCTTCAGGTGCGCGGCGTCCGAGCCGGCCTCGGGCTCGGTCAGGGCGAACGCGGTGAGCGTCTTGCCCGCAGCCACGTCGGGCAACCGGCGGCGCTTCTGCTCCTCAGTCCCGTAGAGCACAATCGGTTCGCTCCCCACCGACGCGTGCACGTCGAGGATGACGGCGGTCGAGGCGCAGAACCGGGCGACCTCCTCGATCACGATCGCGAAGGAGAGGTGGTCGAGGCCGGCGCCGCCGTAGGTCTCGGGGACGAGGAGGCCGAGGAAGCCCAATCCGGCCGCCTTGTCGACCAGGTCCTTGGGGAATTCACGGGTGTGATCGATGGCCTCCGCCCGGGGCTTGACCTCCCGCTCCGCGAAATCGCGGGCGAGGCGGCGGATCTCCTCCTGCTCCGCGGAGAGCGCCAGTTCCATTCAGCGGCCGTTGCGCGCGCGCACGATGGTGGCCTCGCCCTGCGCCATGCCGGAGCAGATCCCGGCGGCGCCGTACCGCCCCCCGCGCCGGCGGAGCTCGTAGACGAGATGCATGAGGATGCGGGCGCCGGAGGCGCCGATCGGGTGCCCGACCGCGACCGCGCCGCCGTCGACGTTGACCTTCTTCTCATCGACACCGAGCTGATCCATGGCGGTGCAGGCGACCGCCGAGAACGCCTCGTTGATCTCGAACAGATCCATGTCGGCGACCTTGAGCGACACCTTCTTGAGCGCCGCCTGGATCGCGCTGGCCGGGACGGTCGCAAGGTACGGCGTGTCGGCGGCCGATTCCCCGAACGCGAGCCACTCGGCGAGCACCGGCAGCCCGCGCCGGGTGGCCTCGGCCTCGCTCATCAGCAGCACGGCCGCCGCGCCGTCGTTCACCCCGGGCGCGTTCCCGGCCGTGATGGTGCCGTCATCCGTATAGACGGGCGCCAGCCGGGCCAGCCCTTCGAGAGTGGTGTCGGGACGCGGTTGCTCATCCGCGGAGACGGTGGCGGTCCCTTTGCGGGTGGGAACGGCGACCGGGACCACCTCCTCCCGGAAGCGGCCGGCCTCGAGCGCCCGCGCGTAGCGCTGCTGGCTCTGGTACGCATAGGCGTCCTGGCGCTCGCGCGAGACCTCGAACTCCTTCGCCACCATGCTGCCCTCGACCGCCATGTGGCAGCCGTTGGCCGGATCGATCAGCCCGTCCAGCAGCATGCTGTCACGGAGCTGTCCGTCACCGAGGCGATAGCCGAAGCGCGCCTGCGGCAGCAGGTAGGGCGCCTGGCTCATGCTTTCCATGCCGCCGGCGACGACGACGCGCGCCTCGCCGGTCCGGATCAGCAACGCAGCCAGGTTGATCGCCTTCAACGAGGATGCGCAGACCTTGTTGACCGTCAGCGCCGACACGCTCGTCGGCAGCCCGGCCCTGAGTGCCGCCTGCCGGGCCGGGATCTGCCCCATGCCCGCCGTGATCACGGTGCCCATGATCACCTGGTCCACGTCCTCGCCCGCCACCTTGGTGCGATCGAGAACCTCGCGGATCACGACCGCGCCGAGGTCCGGCGCCGCGAGCGACGACAGACTACCGCCCAGCTTCCCGAATGGCGTCCGCGCCGCGGCGACGAGGACGACCTCTGCCATCGATTCATCATAATCAGGGCGCGCCCTTGGCCTGGCTGAGCCTTAGCCTGATCGCCCTCATCATCAGCCTCGCGCTGGTCCTGCTCTTCGGCACGCACCCTCGGCTCTGGCCGCGGCTGCGCTTCGCGGCCATCCTCGGGTTCCAGGTGAGCGGAGTCCTGGCCTGCACCGTCATCCTGGTCACGCTCGCGCAACTCGCGATCGCGCCCGGCCAGTCCGCCCCGCCGGTGAATGCAGCCTCGGTCATCGCGATCGCCTTCCGCAACAGCCTGTTTCTGATCGTCGCCGCGTCCGTCTGGGGCACTGCGGCCGGGTTTGGCGCCGCGTTTGCGCTGATCTGGTTCCGCCGCCGCGTCCCGGCGCTCGCGATCATGGCCGCGCTCCTGTGGGTGGTTCCGACGTTCCTGCTGGCCATCGCGGTCCAGGAGATTCAGGCCCAGATCTACAACGCGACGTCGCTTTCCACCTCAGGCGGCTATGGCCGGGTCACGGTCGGGCTGGTCTTCTGGGGAGCGGTCGTGCTGGGCATCCGACCGGCCGCCTACGTGTTCCGTCGCGCCGACCCCATCCTCCAGGACGCAACGCGTCAGCTCTTCGTGCGTACGGCGAGCGCGAAAGGCCTCGGCTGGCACGAGGTGGCCAGCCGCCACGTCCTGCGCCCCACCCTGCCCGTCTTGATCAGCACCTGGCTCATCTCCTTCCGCCTGATGGTCGGCTCGCTTCCACTGGTCGAATACTTCTTCGGCTTTCCGGGCCTGGGACGCTTGTTCGTCCTCAACATCCCGGTCGCCGGCCAGCCCGGGAATGCGGACCTGGCGATCGCCGCGGTCGCCGCGCTCGCAGGCCTCTTTCTCCTGCTCGAGGCGGCCGCGGCCATCGCGCAGCAATCGGTCGATCCACGCCTGCGCGACGTGCGAGCCGGCGAGGCGGCGGTCGCGTGAAGCGAGCCATCCTGGTTGCCCTGACGCCGCTCGTCCTCGTCCTCGGCGCATGCTCGCTGATTCCCCGGCCGGGCGTGTGGCACCCGATCGGAGCCGTCCCCGGCACCGCCGGCGTCTGGGCGCTGGTGCCGCTCAGCGGCGGCCGCGTCCTCGCCCTGGGCGCGCCCGGCGGGAACGCCATGTTCGACCCCGGGCGCATGCAGTGGTCCCGGGTGGCGTCCATGCCGCCCGGGTTGGTCGAAGCCAGCGCGACGCGGCTGCCCGACGGGCGCGTCTTCGTGGTGGGCGCGGGCGAGGCTTCCTTCTACCTGCCGGCCCAGGATCGGTGGCAGGCGACCACTCCGCCGCCGACCATCCGCCAGCGGCAGGCCGCGGCGCTGCTGGGAGACGGACGCGTCCTGCTGGTCGGCGGGGTCATCGAGGGCGCGGCGACCGCCACCACCGAGATCTTCGATCCGGCCCGGGCGAGCTGGCGACGTGCAGCCCCTCTCGCGCTGCCGCGCATCGCTCCCACCGCCACGCCGCTTCCCGATGGACGCGTCCTGCTGACCGGGGGCTACGGGGACGAGAGCGAGATCTTCGCCACACAGTTCGGATTCAACCAGGCGCGCCCCTATCCCCCGGAGCTCTACGATCCCGTTCGAGACCGCTGGACCACGGTGCCGTTTGCGCCCCAGGTCGCAAACCCCGCCACGATTTCCCTGCCGGATGGGACGGTGATGGCGACCGCGGGCTTCGATGGCCGAATCCCGTCGCACGTGACCCAGGTCTTCGACTGGCGCACCGGGCTGTGGACGGTGAAAGCCCAGAACCCCGGCGGGGGTGGTCCGGCGGTGATCCTGGGCGACGGCCGGATCGCCCTGCTGGGCGGATCCAACGCCTATGACCCGGGCCAGGACCGCTGGGAAGCGCTCACGCCGGCCTCCATCCCGGTCGACCAGGCGATCGAGCTCCCGGCCGGTCGTGCGCTGGCCGTGGCCTCCCAGCCCTTCACCGGTGGAACGGCCGCGACGCCCAGCCTGATCTTCGACCCGGCCGGCTATCCCGCCCTGCCCGGGTCGAGCGGGCCGCTGGCCTCGCTGCCCCTATTTCGGACGCTCGCGGCCATCAGCGTGGCGCTCGCGCTGCTGACCGGAGCGCGGCTGTTCTGGACGCGATGGCGGTCCTGAGCAGGGTCCGCGCGCTTGCCGGGGTGCTGGGCGCCATCCTGGGCATCCTGCTGCTGCTCGGGATGACGGTCCTGACCCTGATCGGGTTGTCGGAGCCGGCGAAGTGGTCGCAGGACGT
>DASQGL010000093.1:0-4739 GCA_035632635.1 Candidatus Limnocylindrales bacterium | reverse complement strand
ACCCGATAGGCGATCGCGAGGACCTTCGGATACTCGTCACGGAACAAGCGCTCGAAAGGATCGGGGGCGCGCGCGCTCACTGGCCGGCGCACCACCCCGGCCGGGTCGTGCCAGACCGTGGAGTGCAGCATCTACTCAACGAGCACCGCCGCTACCAAGGTTGTGACGCCGCACCTTCAGCCTCAAGCTCAAGACGGCGGCGCGCCGACCCAGACCGGCTCGAGCCTGGGCCACAGGAAATCGGCCCAGGCGGCGTACTGGGCGTGCGACGGGTGCAGGCCGTCGTCCGCCAGCCAGCCGGGACGCTCGGGTCGGGCGCTCGTGATCTCGGTGAGGTCGACGAACGCGAACCCCCGTCGTCCGGCCTCTGCCCGAGCGGCGGCGTTGAAGGCCCCGATCCGCTGCCGCAGGGCATCCGGCGTCCCGAACGGGGTAGCCGCCGGCACCGCGGAGAAATCGGGAATGGAGAGTCCTACCACCTTTCCCGGCTCGAGCCGCAGTTGCCAGACGAAATCGTAGATCGCGCCCAGATTACGCTGGTATGCTTCCCGGCTCACGCCCTGGACGATGTCGTTGGCCCCGATCAGGATCGTGCAGAGATCGGGCGCGATCTGGACCTGGGGCAGCTCCCGCTCGATCAGGTCGCGGGTCGTGTATCCGTTGACCGCCGGGTTCTGCACCTCGACCCGGCCCCCGAGCGCGGCTTCGAGCCGTCGGGCGAGGCGCGAAGGGAAGTTCGCGGACTCGCTCGAGGCGCCGGTCCCGATCGTGTAGGAGTCGCCGAGCGCGAGGTAGCGGACCGGGGCCACGTCGCCTGGATTCTACGGCCGGGCGCGCCGTCGACGGGCTGGCCGCGGTCGAGCGCCCCTGCAGGAATATTCAGCTTCCCCAACTGATGCCGGTAAGCTGAGGGACCATGGCGTCAGGCCGCGAGGTGCTCAGCTGGGCCGAGTTCGGGTCCGCCAGCCGCGCGCTCGCGCGGCTCGTCGAGCAATCCGGCTACGAACCCGACATCATCCTGGCAGTGGCGCGGGGTGGCCTGCTGCCCGCCGCGGCGGTCGCCTATGCGCTCGACGTCAAGAACCTGTTCACCATGAACGTCGAGTTCTACACCGGGGTCGACGAGCGCCTCGATTTCCCCGTCATGCTGCCGCCGCTGCTCGACGCCGTCGACCTCAAGGGCGCCCGGGTCCTGGTCGCCGACGACGTGGCCGATACGGGCGCCACCCTCAAACTGGTCAAGGAATTCTGTGCCGAGCACGTGCACGACGTCCGCTGTGCCGTGCTCTACGAGAAGCCGCGGTCGATCGTCTCCTGCGAGTACGTCTGGCGTCGCACCGATCAATGGATCGACTTCCCCTGGTCGTCCGAACCTCCGCTTCGGGTGCGTGCGGCCGGGCCGGTTGCCACACGCAGGCCCCTGCCCCGCTGAGCCGCGACTTCAGGCTTCTCCTCCTCGCGCGGCTCGTCCGTGCCTTCGCCTTCGGCTACGCGGTCATCCTGGTTCCGCTCCAGCTGGAACGGCGCGGGCTGTCGCCGACCCAGATCGGCCTGTCGCTCGCGGTCGGGATCCTCGGCGCGGGAATCGGCAGCGTCGGCTGGGCGCGCGCATCCTCCCGGATCGGGCGCCGGCGGGCGCTCGCCTCGATCGGCGTCCTCATGGCGCTCACCGGCTGGGACCTCGCGCTTTCCCCCACGGCGCCGCTGTTGATGCTGGCCGGCATCACCGGCATGATGGGGACCGCCGCCGTCGACCTCGCCCCGTTCGCCGCCATCGAGCAGGCGGTCCTGGCCGAAGCCGTGCACGCCGCCCGCCGCAACCTCGCCTTCAGCCGGTACGCGATGACGGCGGGACTCGCCGGCGCGGCCGGAGGGTTGAGCGCCGCGCTGGCAGCGACGCCCCAGCGCAGCGACGCGTTCTTCATCGCCTACGCCGGGATCGGGCTGACCACGGCCGTCCTCGGCCTGCTCCTCTCCGACCAGGTGGAAGGGCATCGGGAGGCGGCCGCGCGTCGCCATCGCCTGCCGCGAGCCGTCTACACGCTCGCCGGGCTCTTCGCCATCGATGCCTTCGGCGGCGGATTCGTGGTCAACAGCGTGATCGCGTACTGGCTGCACCTGCGCTTTCACGCGTCGCTCGGCGTTCTCGGCCCGACCTTCGGCGTGCTCGCCCTCGCCCAGGCGCTCTCCTACGAGATGGCCGGACGGCTCGCCAACCGAATCGGCCTCATCCGGACGATGGTGATCACCCACCTGCCCAGCAACGTCCTCCTGCTCCTCGTTCCGCTCGCGCCCACCCTCCCCACCGCACTCGTGCTCCTGGTCCTTCGCTTCAGCCTGTCCCAGATGGACGTACCGACCCGCCAGGCCTACGTGGTCTCGATCGTGCCGCCGCCGGATCGCGCCGACGCGGCGGCCCTGATGACGGCGGCGCGCGGGCTGACCGCTGCGGCCGGCCCGGCGATCTCGGGGGCGGCGCTTCAATCGGCCGCGTTCGGTCTTCCCTTCTTCCTGGCAGGCGGCGTCAAGATCCTGTACGACCTCGCGGTCTACCTCGGCTTCCGGCAACGATGGGCCGCGCACGAAAGGCGCGGCGAATGAATCAGGCTCGGCTCAGGTCCTCTACTCTCCCTTCCAGACGGGCTTGCGCTTCTCGGCGAAGGCGTCCATGCCCTCTTTGGCGTCGTGCGTCTGAAAGAGACGGAAGATTCCGCCCCGCTCGAATGCGAGCGCGCCGCTCAGGGGCAGCTCGACGCCCTCCTTGACGACAGTCTTGATCTCGCCGGTAGCGGCGGTCGGACCCTTGGCCAGCGAGGCGGCGAAATCGATCGCCTCGGGGAGCAGCCGATCGGCCGGGAGGAGGCGGTCGACGATCCCCAGCGTGTGCGCGGTCGCGGGATCGACCGGCTTCCCGGTCAGCAGCAGCTCCATCGCCCGCTGGGCGCCGATCAATCGCGGCAGACGCTGGGTGCCCCCGTTTCCGGGAAGGACGCCGAGCGTCACCTCGGGCACGCCGATCCGGTAATCACCCTCCGCGGCGAAGCGGAAGTCGGTGGCCAGCGCGATCTCCAGCCCCCCGCCCAGCGCATGCCCGGCGATGGCGGCGATGAAGACCTTTGGCGTGTGCTCCATCTTGAGCAGGACCTCGTGCGCGTGCAGGATCGTCATGGCTCGCGTCTTCGGCGAGGTCGAGCGAAACATGTTGATGTCCGCCCCCGCCGAGAAGAACTTGGGCAGGTCCGAGACCAGGATCGCCGCATGCAGGCTCTCGTCGAAGCGCACCTCGTCGATCGCGGCATTCAAATCGTCGATGAAGGCCTTGTTATAAGTGTTCGCAGGCGGGCGGTTCAGATGGACCAGGGCGATCCCATCCCGCTCTCTCGAGACCGATACCGCGCGTGCCGTGGCTGCCTGCTCCATCGCTCGCTCCTTTGCTTAAATGAGTGGCATTGCGGTTGACACACAACCAGAGGAGTGAAACCCCCAGATCATGAGCACGATGGTAATCGACGGCAAGCCGGCGACCGCGCGAAGCGGCGCGACGGTCGAGATCCGCGACCCGGCGACCGGCGAGCTGGTCGACACGGTGCCGCAGGCCGGCGTCGAGGAGACGCGCCAGGCGATCGACGCCGCCCACGCCGCCTTCCCCGCCTGGGCGGCGCTGCTTCCGCACAAGCGGTCGCAGCTGCTCCTCAAGGGCGCCAGCCTCGCCCGTCAACACCTCGACGAGGTGGCCCTGCTGCTGACACGCGAGCAGGGCAAGCCGCTGCGCGACTCGAAGATCGAGGCGGAGCGCTTCATCGAGAACATCGAGTTCTACGCCACCCTGGCCGCCTCCGGCGCGATCCGCGGCAAGCACGTGCCGCTGTCGGCCCCGGGCGCATTCGGCCTGGTGGTGCGCCGTCCGCTCGGCGTGGTGGGGGCGATCATCCCGTGGAACTTCCCCCTGACCCTGCTCGCGAACAAGATCGCGCCCGCGCTGGCCATGGGGAACACGGTGGTCGCCAAGCCGGCCAGCACTACGCCGCTCTCGACGATCCGGCTGGTGGAGCTGATGAACGAGGGCGGGCTTCCGCCCGGGGTCCTCAACGTCGTGGTCGGGCCGGGCAACGTCGTCGGGGCGGAGCTGATCCGTCATCCGCGGGTCCGCAAGATCGGGTTCACGGGCGAGACCCAGACCGGTATCAACGTCATGCGTGAGGCCGCGCCCGAGCTCAAGCACGTCACCCTCGAACTGGGCGGCAGCGACCCGGCCATCGTCTGCGAGGATGCGGACCTCGACGTGGCCGCCAAGGCGGTCTCGATCGGACGCTTCTTCAACGCGGGCCAGGCGTGCCTGGCGGTCAAGCGCGTCTTCGTCGCCGAACCGGTCGCCGACCAGCTGATCGAGAAGGTGGTGGCCCGGGCCCGGAAGATCAAGGTGGCACCGGGACAGGACCCGGCCTCCCAGATGGGCCCGATGCACACCAGGGCCGGGCGCGACGAGATCGAGAAGCAATTGAAGGAGGCGGTCGATCGCGGGGCCAGGGTGCTGGCGGGTGGGAAGCGTCCCGAGGGGGCGCCCTTCGAGAGCGGATTCTTCTTCGAGCCGACCGTCATCACCGACGTACCCGAGGGCGCGAAGGTCTGGACAGAGGAGACCTTCGGCCCGCTGCTGCCGATCGCCCGCGTCAAAGACCTCGACGAAGCCATCGCCCGAGCGAACGAGTCCGAGTTCGGGCTGGGCTCTTCGATCTACA
>DASQGL010000092.1:0-20455 GCA_035632635.1 Candidatus Limnocylindrales bacterium | reverse complement strand
CCGCCCGCTCTCGCGGAGCTGATCCGCCGCAGCGGCGACCGCCTCGAGCATGCCGGGTGCCGATCCCGGTCCGAGCGTGCGCTCGAGGTCCTCGACGTACTCCGGGATGGCCGCCCACGAGCGGACCGCCTCCGCGGACGACTCCAGGTGGAACTGGACGCCGTACGCGTTTCGCCAGCGGAACGACTGGTTCGGATAGGCGGACGACGCCGCCAGGCGGACCGCGCCGGCCGGGAGGTCGAACGTGTCGCCGTGCCATTGCATGGTGAGGAACTCGCCCGGCATGGCCTGAAAGACCGGGTCGGTGCGGGCGGCCTCGGTCAGGGTCACCGGATACAGCCCGACCTCGGGCTTGCGTCCTTTGTACACGCGCGCGCCAAGGCTCGAGGCGAGCAGCTGCACGCCGAGGCAGACGCCCCAGTACGGCGTGCCCGCCTCGACCGCGTCCGCGATCAGGCGCTTTTCGCTTTTCAGCCACGGATGGTCCGCCTCGTCGTTGACGCTCATCGGACCGCCCATGGCGACGATCGCGTCGAAGGCGCGCCAGTCGGGCAGAGGGTCGCCCTCGTCGAGCTCGACCCGATGGATCTGCGCGCCCCGCTCGCGCAGGACGTCCTCGAACACGCCCGGCGTCTCGCAGGCCAGGTGCTGCAGGACGAGCGCGTTCATGCCCCTAGTGTGACACGGCGGCCGCGGCCAGCTCGGAGACGAGCTTGCGATCCCAGAATCGCTCGAGCGCGAACGGCTGGATCAGCGCGGGGACCTTCTTCGTGGCGATCAGCTCGGCCATGCAGACCCCCGAGATAGGGGCGGCCTTGAACCCGTAGGTGCCCCAGCCGCCGTCGACGTAGAAGCCCTCGACGTTCGTCTCGCCCATGATCGGCGAGTAGTCGGGCGTGATGTCGCAGAGCCCGGCCCACGAGCGCAGGACCTTGACCCGGCCCAGCATGGGCAGCAGCTCGATCGTGTGCTGGGCGCTTTGCTCCAGGAAGCCGAGCGTCGACTGCTGGCTGTAGGTCGTATAGGGTTCGATCTCCGATCCGATCAGCACCTCGCCGCGGTCGGTCTGGCTGACGTAGATGTGCAGCGTCGCACTGACCAGGATGACGTGCAGGAAGGGCTTCAACGGCTCGGTCACGAATGCCTGGAGCACGTGGGTCGTGATCGGTAGCTCGACGCCGGCCATCCGCGCCACCTCGGTCGACCATCCGGAGACCGCCGCCATGACCACCGGCGCGCTGATCTCGCCGCGGTTGGTCTCCACCCCGACCACCTTCCCGCCTTCGACCCGGATGCCGGTGACCTCCGTGTTCTGGTGGAGCTCGACGCCGAGGCGATCGGCGGCCCGGGCATAGCCCCACACGACCGCGTCGTGCCGGATCACGGCGCCCGGCGGATGGTAGAGCGCGGCCTGGATCGGGAAGGGCACGTCCTCCGACAGGTCCAGCTCCGGGCAGAGCCGGGCGATTTCGGGAGGCTCGATCACACGGCTGTCCACTCCGAGCAGCCGGTTGACCGCGGCGCGCTCCGTGATGACGTTGACGGCCCGGTCGCTGTGGGCGAGCGTCAGGTGGCCCTGGGGCGAGAAGAGCAGGTTGTAATCGAGCTCCTGGGACAGGCCCTGATACAGGCGCAGGCTTTCCTTGTAGAAGGCGACGCCCTCGGGCGTGCGGTAGTTGGCGCGGATGATGGTCGTGTTGCGCCCGCTCGCGCCGCTGCCCAGGTAGCTCTTCTCGAGCACGGCCACGTTGCGGACGCCCCGCTTGCCCAGCTCGTAGGCGGTGGCCAGCCCGTGCACCCCGCCGCCGATGATGATGACGTCGTAGGTCCGCTTCAGCTCGTGCCGGCGCCACATCGTCCAGGGCTTGAGGTAGCGGCCGATCATGCGGTCCCCCCTCGCCGGTCCGCCCCGGCGGACGCGGGCACGAGCGCGTCCCAGCCGCAGGGCCGCGCGTCCAGCCCATGCGCGGCCTGGAGCAACGTCTCGAAGGCATATCGCCCGTACTCGGACGGGACCAGGACGTCGTAGCCGCGACCCACGCCGTCCCCGGCGGGGATCGCGATCAGGATGGCGGAGATCTTCGCCAGCTGCGTGCCGGTCGCCGCGCCCGCCTCGAGGGAGCGCACGTCGAAGGCCGTGAGCCGGGCGAGCAGGTCGCCAGCGCGCGGGCCGGCGAGCCGGAAGGACGCGTAGAGCGAGGTCGCGTCGGTCGCCATCCCCAGCGGGGAGGCGGAGGCTTCGGCCGCGCGCAGGTAGGTGTCGCCGGAGTCGGGCGCGCTGATCAGGATCGCCCAGCGCGACGAGATCCGCGCCCGGCGCAGGTCGGGCGCGAGCGGAAGCCGGCCCAGGATCTCGTCGATCGGCCCACGGACGTCGACCATCCGGCGGCCGGTGACGTCCGCGATCGCCAGGCCGTCGCGGGTCGCCCGCCGCTCGGCCTCCAGGTCGCCGTAGGTCGCGACCACTTCGAAGGGACCTTCGCGGCGAAAGCGCGCGCCGCGCGCCGCGTGCAGGTGGTGGGCGGGTGAGCGACCGACCGCGTCGCGACGCGGCGGACCAACCGGCTCCGGGGGCGCCACCGTCTGCGTGATCTCCTGCTCGCTCATGACCGCAACCGCTTCCCCTGTGGGTCGTAGAAGGGCTGCAGCGCGACCTTCGCGGTCGCGCGGCGGCCGTCGTACACGATCTCGAAGGTGTGGCCGTCTTCCGCCCATGCCGACGGCACCCAGCCCAGGCCGATGCCGCCCTGGTGCCGTGCACTCCATCGACTCGAGGTGACGCGCCCGACCGGGCGATTCCCATCGATGATCGCGGCACCCTCGGGCGGGACCGCGCCGGCTTCGATCGTGAACCCGACCAGACGCTCGGCGGGGCCGGTCTCCCGCGCGATCTCGAGCGACCGCCGGCCGAGGAAATCGGGCTTGTCGCCCTTCACCATCCAGCCGAGCCCGGCGCCGTAGGGGGTCGACAGCGCGTCGGTATCCTGGCCGACGATCACGTGCTGTTTCTCGAGCCGGAGGATGCGCTGCGCCTCCATCCCGAAGGGGGCGATGCCGAAGTCCGCGCCCGCCTGCA
Organism: Candidatus Limnocylindrales bacterium; assembly: GCA_035632635.1. GTDB lineage: Bacteria > Chloroflexota > Dormibacteria > CF-121 > CF-121 > CF-120. The sequence continues at coordinate 17,379 of DASQGL010000092.1, read as the reverse complement.
TGATGGCATCCCAGACGTGCTCCCCGAACGCACTCGGCACGTGGATCTCGTAGCTCAGCTCACCGACGAAGCCGATTCGCAGAACCAGCGCCTCGACCCCGGCGAGATCTCCGCGCGCCGCGGCCAGGTAGGGTAACGCCCTGGCGCCGACGTCGAAGGCGCAGACGCGCTCCATCACCTCTCGCGAGCGCGGCCCGGCCAGGTTGAGGGCGGCGAATCCGCCGCTCAGGTTGACGAGCTCGACGTTCAGACCCCAGTCGGCCAGCCACCAGCGCATCCACTGGTCCATGGCCGAGGTCCCGCCGGTCGTGGTCGTCACATAGAACTCGTCGTCGCCAAGCCGGCAGATCGTGCCGTCATCGAGGATCACGCCCTGGTCGTTGAGCATGGCGCCGTAGCGAATGCGCAAGACCTTGAGGTCCTGCACCCGTCCCGGATACAGGCGCTCGAGGAGTGCGACGGCGTCCGGGCCCTTGACCCGGAACTTGCCCAGGCTGCTGACATCGATCACCGCCACGCGCTCATGGACCGCCTCGCACTCCGCGCCCGGGTCGCGGTAGTGATGCGGCCGGCGCCAGTCGCCCGCCCACATGAAGGCGGCGCCCGCCTCCACGTGCCGGTCGTGCATCGCGGTCTCCTTGCGCGGCGTGAGGTGGCCGGCCGCGAGCGTGGCCAGCGAGACCGGGGTCCACGGGGCGCGCGCGGTCGGGGTGCCCGTCACCGCGATCGTCTGCTGCGTCAGGTGGGCCGTCACGCCCACGGATGCCTGCAGGCAGGCCTTGCCCTGGCAGGGACCCATGGAGAGCGTGGTGTACCGCTTGAGCAGCTCGATCGAATCGAAGCCTTCCTTGATCGCGTGCGCCATCTCCTTGACGGTGACGTCCATGCACAGGCAGGTGAACTGCTTGCCGTGCGAGGGAACCGGGGTGGGCGGCGAACAGGCCGGCGTCCGCGGCTGCCCGGCCGCCCGGCCCACCACCCGCAGGTATCCGGGCAGCTCGGCGGGCACGAACCAGTGGGCGGCGTCGTCGTAGCGCAGGCGGGCGCCGGCCTGGGCAACCAGGTTCGTGGATGGCGCCAGCAGCCCGCCGATCACGAGCAGGTCGCAGGGAATCTGCCGGGTGCCGGTCCGGCTCTCGATCACGACCGCCCGGAGCCGGGCACCGCCGATCGCCCGTACCACCGTCTCCATGGGCGGATTCACGACCTGGACCTGCGCGCCCGCCGCGCGGAGCGAGGCGGCCGTCTCCTGGCCCTCCTGGCCGTAGGCGACGACCACGGCGCGCCGCCCGGGAAGGACGCCGTACAGGGTGAGCAGACGGTCGACACCCTCGGCCAGCATGATGCCGGGCAGGTCGTTGTTGACGAACATCGCCGGCTGCTCGAGGGCCCCCGTCGCGACCACGATCTCCGACGGATGGATGCGCAGGAGCGCGTCCGGTGCGGCGGCCGCGACCAGCGGTCCCTCGAAGACGCCGATCGCCGGCGTCTGGAGGCGGATCTCGACCCCCGCCTCGCGCGCCTCGCCGTCGAGCTGGGCCGCGATCTGGTAGGCGGGCAGCCCGCTGCCGTTGACGGGGCGGGTCGAGGAACGCAGCCGGCCGCCCAGCTCCGGGCGCGACTCGAGCAGGAGCGTGCGCTTGCCCGCGCGGGCGGCGTCGCGGGCGGCGATCAGGCCGGCGCGGCCGCCCCCGATGACGAGCGTGTCGACGTGCAGCGTGATCCGGTCCGCGTGCTGCGGCGTGCGGTCGTGGGGGACGCGGCCCAGCCCGGCGACCCGCCGCACGACCGGCTCGGCCATCGGCCAGAGGAAGCGCGGGCGCTGGCCCAGCTTGTAGTAGAAGCCGGCGGGCAACCCTGCGCTGCCGCGGTCGAAGGCGCGCAGCAGATCATGGTCGGCCGAGGGCCACGCGTTCTGGCGCCTGACCCGCATCCCGTCGCGGACGGGCTCCAGGCAGCTCCGCACGTTGGGCACGCCGTCGACCGTGCACAGGCAGCTCGCGCAGGCGCCGGTCATGCAGAAGAGGCCGCGGGGCCGGTGGTACTTGAAGGACCGCGCCGTGATGGTAACCCCGTTGGCCGCCATCGCCGATCCGACGGTGTCGCCGTTAAAGGCGGTGAGCGCGCGGCCGTCGAGGCTGAAGGTCAGCCTGCGGGTGCGGTCGAGGACCTCGGCCGGCGACGGGGCGAGCCGGTCCATTACCCCGCGCCTCGACCTTCCCCCGCCAGGGGAGAGGCAGTTTCACGCGGCCAGGAAGTCTGGGCGAAGACGTTGGTGCGGGTGTCACGCCGCGCCAGGAACCAGCGCTGGCAGCCGTCCCGGTGGTACCACCACTCCACCTGCTCGCCCGCCAGGTTGCGCCGGAAGAAGAGGTACCGGGCGAGGTCGGACGGCGGGGCGTCCTGGGCGGACCGCTTGTTGGACTCGCCCCCGTAGCTGAACTCGGCGACCTCCCGGGCGCCGCAGCCGGGGCACGGCACCAGCAGCGGCATCAGCGTGCGGCGTGCGCCGGGTGGCGCTGCCGCTGCTCGAGTCGCGCGGCCACTCGGTCGGCGATCGCGTCGGGCGTCAGGATCCAATCCGTGCCGGCGAGCGGGATGCCGGTGATCATCGACGCCTCGAGCGTCAGCGCCCGCATGTCCTCGGGCTCCAGGTGGTGGACGTCGGACTTGCCGCAGGCCCGGGCGAACATCTGCATCTCCATCACCATCGACTGGATGAAGTTGAAGACGCGGTCCGAGGCCTCGTCCAGGATCAACCGCTTCTCCAGCTCCGGGTCCTGGGTCGTGATCCCGACCGGGCAGCGTCCGGTGTGGCAGTGGTGGCAGGCGCCCGGCTCGACCCCGAGGCGGTGATAGTCCTCGATGAAGAGCGGCGCGTTGCAGTTGAGCGCGATCAGCGCGGCCGTCCCGATCGAGACGGCGTCCGCGCCGAGGGCGAGCGCCTTGGCGGCGTCAACGCCGTTCTTGATCCCGCCCGAGACGATCACCTGGACCTGGCCGAGCGCCTTCATGTCCTCGAGCGCGCGGATCGCCTCGCAGAGCCCGCTCATGGTCGGGATGCCGGTGTGGTCGAGCAGCACGTCCGGGGAGGCCCCGGTCGCGCCCTCCATGCCGTCGATCACGAGCACGTCCGCGCCCGCCTTGACCGCCAGCTTGACGTCGTCCGCGACCCGGCTCGCGCCCAGCTTGACGTAGATCGGCTTCTCCCAGTCGGTCGCCTCCCGCAGTTCCTCGATCTTGATCTGCAGGTCGTCCGGGCCGATGAAGTCGGGATGGCGCACGGGGCTGCGCTGGTCGACGCCGACCGGCAGGGTGCGCTGCTCCGCGATCACGGCGGAGACCTTCGAGCCGAGCAGGACGCCGCCCGTGCCCGGCTTGGCGCCCTGGCCGATCACGATCTCGATCGCTTCCGCCATCTTCAGGTGGTCGGGATCGAAGCCGTAGCGGCTGGGCAGCACCTGGTAAACCATGGTCCGGGTCGCTTCGCGCTCTTCCTTGAGCATCCCGCCGTCGCCGGTCGTGGTCGAGATGCCCAGCCGGGCGGCCGCCCGGCCGAGCGCGGTCTTGGCGGTCTTGGAGAGCGCGCCGTAGGACATGCCCGCGATCGTGACCGGGACCTTCAGCTCGACCGGCTTCTTCGCGAAGCGCGTCCCGAGGACCGTCTTCGTCTCGCAGCGCTCCCGGTAGCCCTCGAGCGGGACCCGTGACAGCGTGCAGGGGACGAAGGTGAGATCGTCGAAGGTCGGGACCCGCCGGTGGGTCGAGAAGCCCTGCATCCGGTAGCGGCCGAGCTGGGCCTTCATCTGGATGTCCTCGATGACCGCGCGGCTCCAGATCTGCGATTCCCGCAGCACCGGGAGCGTCGGATCGCGGTGGCCGTTGCCGGTGCTCACAGGGCGTTCCTCCACATCTCGGGCTCGTGCTTGGAGAAGTTCCACAGCTTGCGCCCGCTCTCGACCTTCTTGAACGGGATGGCCGAGGCGTCGATGCCGAACTCCTCGAGCGCCCGCCGGAGCAGCGCCCGGTCGTCGGGCGTGCATTCCTTCTCGACCGCGTCGGCGCCGTAGGCGGCGACCCGGCCGCCGACGTAGATCGTGCCCTCGTACATGGAATCCCCCAGGCCCTCGGCGGCGTCCCCGCAGACGATGATCGTGCCCCGCTGCATCATGAACCCGCTCAGGTATCCGACGTTGCCGCCCACGATCAGCACGCCGCCCTTCATGGCGATGCCGGCGCGCGCCCCGGTGTCCCCGCGCACGAAGACGAGGCCGCCGCGGATGGAGACCGATGCGCCCGAGCCGGCGTTGCCCTGCACCTCGACCCGCCCGCGCATCATGCACTCGGCGAGCCCCCAGCCCGCGTTGCCGTCGATGACGACCGTGGCGCCGTCGTTCATGCCGGCGGCGTACCAGCCGCAGGATCCGCGGAAATGGAGGCGGACCTCGGCCTTGATCGCCACCGCCAGGCAGTGCTGGGCGACCGGGTTGCGGATCTCGATCTCGCGCACGCCCTGTTCGATCAGGCGGTGGATCGCCTGGTTGATCTGCCGGGTCGTGAGGCCCTGCGCGTCCAGCACGCTCTGGCCCGCGGAGAGCTTCCTTTCGCGGGACCCCGGAGTCTCGGCTACGACCTGAGCCACCAGCGCACCTCCTTGGCCTGGAGCTCGCGCGGCACCAGGGTGGGATCGCGGAGGACGCGCCGGATGGCGCACTCCTCAGAGGCCAGGACGACGAGCTCGTCGTCCTCGGCGAAGAGCAGCGGCTTCATCGCGAACTGATCGCGGGCGAGCCCGATGCCGTCCTTGGTCGCGATCAGGTAGGCGAAGGTGCCGTCGAGGTCGCGCACGGAGGCGGTGAGCGCCTCCTCCATGGAATCGCCCTGCTGCAGCCGATCCGCGATGTAGACCGCGATCACCTCCGAGTCGTTCTCGGTGGCGAAGTGGTGGCCTTTCTGCTCGAGCGCCCGCCGGAGCTTGTGGTAGTTCGTGATCGTGCCGTTGTGCACGACCGCGATGTCGGGGAAGGGGCGCGCCCAGAACGGATGCGAGTGCGCGATGTCCACCCGGCTTTCGGTCGCCATGCGCGTGTGCCCGATGCCGTGGGTGCCCTCATAGCGGGCCACGTGGTAGGTCCCCTCCATCTCGTTCGCCGAGCCGAGGTCTTTGATGATCTCCATCGACCGGCCCACGCTGAAGACGCGCGCGCCCTCGACCTGGGATTCGATCTGGTCGGCGAGCTTCCCGCCGGCGTCCCCCTCGACCACCAGCCGCAGGTTGTGCCCGGCGCGCTGCCAGTCCTTGACGGCGGTCACCGCCGAGGCCGCCTCGAGCACCGCACTGGGGCCGCCATTCTGGGCCGAGGCGGGCTCGAGGTCGACGCGCACCAGGAAGGCGTCGGTCCGCGCCGGGCTGTAGACGGCGTAGCCGGCCGAGTCGGTCCCGCGCCGGAACAGCTCCTGGCACATGTCGACGAGCGTGCGGCCCAGCGGGCCGGGCTCCGTGCCCTTGTAGAAGACGCCGGCAATCCCACACATGGCTTCCCCTTGGTCGGTGTCCGCCCATGCTAGCGGCAGCCGCTTTCGCGAACTAGGGTCGGGGTCGCTACAGTTAGGGCCTGGGCATGTGCGAATCCTCCATAGCGAGGCTTCAGGAACTGGTGGCTTCGAAGCTTGCGGGACGGCGGAAAACCTCGCCTAATTGGATGTCGTGGCCCGGGACTCGGTGACGGTTCGCGAACCGACCTCGCCCCAGCTGGCCCCGCAGCCCATCCTGGAGGTGGGCACGAAAGCCGGCCTCCAGCCGACCGAGCTCATCCCGTACGGCCGCTTCCGGGCGAAGGTCGATCTCCGCGTGCTCGACCGGCTCAAGGACCGCCCCGACGGCAAGCTGGTGGTCGTCACCGGGATCACGCCGACCCGCGCCGGGGAGGGGAAGACGGCGAGCGCCATCAGCCTGACCGAGGGGCTGGGACGGGCATCGCGCAAGGTCGCGCTCTGCCTGCGGGAACCCTCGATGGGGCCGCTGTTCGGGCTCAAGGGCGGGGGCGCCGGCGGAGGACGGGCGCAGATCGTGCCGGCCGACGAGATCAACATGCACTTCAACGGCGACATCCACGCGGTCGGCGCCGCCCACAACCTGCTGGCCGCGGCGCTGGACGCGTCGATCTTCCACGGCAACCCGCTGCACATCGATCCGCTGCGGGTGACCTGGCCGCGGACCCTGGACGTCGACGACCGCTCGCTGCGCCATATCGTGACCGGCCTGGGCGGCCCCGCCCACGGGATTCCCCGCGAGGCGCACTTCGAGATCACGGCCGCGTCCGAGATCATGGCCATCCTGGCGCTGGCCTCAGACCTGCAGGACCTGCGCGGACGGCTCGGCCGGATCGTCGTCGCCGACCGGCAGGGCGGCGGCCAGATCACGGCCGAGGACCTGCGCGTGGCGGGGGCGATGGCGGTCCTGCTCAAGGAGGCGCTCAACCCGAACCTGGTGCAGACGGGCGAAGGGCAGCCGACGCTCGTCCACGCCGGCCCCTTCGGCAACATCGCGCACGGCAACAACTCCTTGCTGGCCGACCGGGTGGGGCTCAAGCTGGCCGACATCGTGGTCACCGAGGCGGGCTTCGGCTCGGACCTCGGCTTCGAGAAGTTCTGTCACATCGTCTGCCGCTACGGGCGGATGCGCCCCGCGCTGGCCGTCCTGGTCGCGACCGTGCGCGCGCTCAAGACCCACGGCGGGTCGAGCGAAGCGCAGGCCGCCGCCGGCGAGGATCTCGACGCGCTCCGCCGGGGCGCCGACAACCTGGCGGCCCATATCGACAACATTCATCACTTCGGCGTCCCCTGCGTGGTGGCGGTGAACCGCTTCCCGACCGACACCGACCGGGAGCTGGGACTGCTCGACGAGCTCGCGCGCAGCCTCGGCGCCGACGACGTCGTCCAGCACGAGGGCTACGTCAAGGGAGGAGCCGGGGCGGAGGCCTTCGCCGCGGCCGTCGATCGAGCGCTGCGCAGGGCGGGCGACGGGTTCCGGCCGCTCTACCCGCCAGGCACGCCGGTGCGCGAGCAGATCGAGATCCTGGCTCGCGAGGTCTACTCAGCCGAGGGCGTCGACTTCCTGCCCGAGGCCGAGAAGCGGATCGACGCCCTGGAGTCCCAGGGGCTGGGAACGCTGCCGGTCTGCATGGCGAAAACCCACCTCTCGGTGTCCCACGACCCGGCCCGCAAAGGCCGGCCGCGCGGCTTCCTGCTCCCGGTTCGCACCGTCTATCCCTCGGTTGGGGCCGGCTTCGTGGTCGCGCTCTGCGGCGACATCCAGCTGATGCCGGGCCTGGGCAAGACGCCGGCCTTCACCCGGATCGACCTGGATCCGAGCGGGGCGATCGTCGGCCTGACGTAACCGCGTCGCCGCCGCCTCGGATACGCGAGCGCGCGAGAATTCCGCCCATCGGGCTACGCGGGCCGGACGGCGATCGCCTCGATCGAGATGCGCGCGCCCTTAAACGGGATCGCGGCCACTACCGGGGCGGAGCGGGCCGGCGCGGGATCGCCGAAGTACTTCGCGTAGACGGCGTTGACGGTGGAAAAGTCGGCGGCGTCCGTCAGCCAGATCGTGGTCTTGACGACGTCCGTCAATCGGAGCCCGGCGGCCTCGAGGACCGCCGCGAGATTCCGGAGCGCCTGCTCCGCCTGGGCCTCCACCCCGTCGGCCAGCTGTTTCGTCTGCGGGTCGACCCCGACCTGGCCGGAGCAGAACACCATGCCCTGGGCGTCGATCGCCTGGCTGTATGGCCCGAAGGCGCCCGGGGCCTTCGCCGTTCTGACCTTCTTCACGCGAGCGGGACGAGGTGGACCGGGACGGTACTGCGGCGCACCACCTGCTGCGCGTCGTCGCCGCCGAGCAGGCGGCGCCAGCCGGGAACCGGCCGCGCCCCGATCACGATCGCGTCGCAGCCCATCTCCACCGCCGCCCTGGCGATCGCCCGTCCCGCATGGCGGCTGCCGATCACGCGCCCGTGCGCTTCGAAGCCCCGCCGTTTCAGGGTGCGGACCGCGTCCTCCACGAGGTCCCCCTGCGCCTTCCATTCTTTGCGCGTCGGATAGAGCCCCGGGTGCTGCAGTCCCAGCGCGGTGCCGTAGATGCGCGCGACCGAGAGCACGTGGATCACCGGCCGCTGCCGCCCGGCCAGCGCGACAACGCGATCGACGACGGCGCGATCGAACGCCTCCCCGGCCGAGGCCAGCAGGATGGCGCGGAGAGAGGATGGAGCGATCTCGAGCGGCCGATCGGTCTCCATCCTCACCTCCATTGGCTGTGCCTAGGACTGTTCCCGGTCCGGGCCGACGCCGGCCGGAACCTTGTCGGCCGTCCCCACCGGGGCCGCCGCCCCCCTGAGCCGGCGATCTTCACGCTGGCGCCACAGGTAGAGCGGAATGTACGCGAGCATGAGCGCGATACCGATGAAGTAGGCAGGCAGCACGTTCCCGACGCCGCCGACGGCGCACCCCGAGGTCGCGCACCAGGGAAGGCCCACCGCCCAGACGAACAGGTAGTAGACGCCCAAGGCCAGGGCGACGTACTTCATCCATTCCGGCAAACGGAACGGACGGCGCAGCTCCGGGCGCCACCGCCGCAGGAAGTAGTAGCCGATCAGCACCGGTACGAACGATCCGACGTAGCCGACGTTGCTGAACACGTAGATGACGGCCGGCGCGCCAAAGAGCATGACGGCGAGGCCAAGGACGACGTTGAAGCCCATCGCGATGTCAGGGACGCCGTGCTTGTTCAGATGGCTGAACACGCGCGGCGATTGTCCATCGACCGACATCTGGTAGAGGGATCGGCCGACGCCCATGATCGCGTTGAGACTCGAGAGCAACAGCGCCACCGTAAGGAACGCGGTCAGGATGATGTTGAGCCCGGGGATGTTGAAGACGTGCTCGGCGAACGTGCTGAACAGGGCCAGGGGATCGGCCTGCACCTTGCTCAAACCGAGAACCGCCAGCATCGAGAACGGGATCAAGGTGTAGATGAAGGCGCCGTAGCCACCTTCGAGGTTCATGGCGATCGGCGCGTCGCGTTCCGGGTTCCTCGTCTCGGCGATGTAGCAGGCCGCCGCCTCCATCGCGATCACGTTCCAGGTGAGCAATGCCCAGTACTGGATCGAAAGCGCGATCCCGTGCCCGCTGAACAGGCTCTGGCCGTTCGGGGTCGTGAAGGGATACACGTTCGTCCAGTTGATCGACGACGGATGGAAGAACGGCAGCACCGCCAGGATGGTCAGCGGGATCATCGAGGCCACGCCGAGGACGGTCGCGAATTCGGTCCCGAAGCGGATGCCGAGATAGGACGGGACGAAGAGAGCGAGCGTGAGAGCCGCGCCAATGAGCAGGCTCGAGAGGGTCACCCCAACGCTGCCCGGAAGCGTGATCGTGGGCCCGGTTGGGATGTTGAAGAGCGCGATCACGTATGAGCCGATCAGCAGGTTGTTGACCGACATGACCGGCCACCAGCCCATCCAGTACATCCACAGCGTCAGGCCGTTCAGGTGCTTCGAGAATCGCGGATAGCGATCCTTGAAGGCGAAATAGGCGTAGGCGGGCGCGCCGCCGGTGCGATCCGGCAGCATGGCGGCGAGCTCAGCCAGGAAGAGGCAGAGCAGCCAGCCGGTGACTGTGACGAAGAAGAAGTTGGGGAGCGCGGCGGACCCCATCCCCGCCAGCACCGGACCCGTGACGCCGGTGACCAGGATGGTGCCCGCGAGCCCGACCACGAACGCGCCCCACCAGTTCGTCTCGCGTCGCAGGTTCGATCCGGTATAGGTTTCGACTTCGGTTCCCGAGACGTTGATCCCCACTCTCGTTATTCCCCTCCTTGTCAGGAGATTTTCGACACCCCCACCCGACCTCCCCCGCCGGGGGGAGGGAGAGCCCTGTCTACACCAGCGACAGGTACTTCTTCACCTCCCAGTCGGTCACCTGGTCGTGATACTGCTTCCATTCGCGCTGCTTGACCCGGATGAAGTAATCGAGGTAGTCCTCGTCGACGGCCCGGCCGAGGGCAGCCCGCAGGACGTCGTCCTGCTCCAGGTTGCGGGTCGCGTCCAGCAGGTTGGACGGCAGGACGTCGATGTTGCGCCGGTGCCGCTCCTGGTCCGGCATCTCGTACATGTTGGCCAGGTTCGGATCGCCGGGGTCGAGCTGGTTGTCGATGCCGTCCAGGCCGGCCGCCAGGATGACGGTCGCGGCCAGGTAGGGGTTGCAGGCGCCGTCCACCGTCCGGTCCTCGAACCGGCCCGGGCCCGGCACCCGGATCATCTGCGTCCGGTTGCTCTTGCCGTAGGTGATGTAGGCAGGCGCCCAGGTGGCGCCCGAGGCCGGCGCGCCCACGATCAGCCGCTTGTAGGAGTTGACAGTCGGGGCGCTCACCGCGATGTACGCGCTGGCGTGCTTGAGCAGGCCCCCGAGGAAGTGATAGGCGAGCTTGGATAGGCCCAGCCCGCGCGGATCACTCGGGTCCTCGAACAGGTTCTGGTCCGTCTCCGCATCCCACAGGCTCATGTGGAAGTGACAGCCGTTGCCGGTCAGGTTGGCGAACGGCTTGGGCATGAAGGTGGCCTGCATGCCGCGCTTGTTGGCCATGGAATGGACCATGTAGCGGAAGAAGATGACGCGGTCGGCGGTGGTCAGCGCATCCGCGTACTGGAAGTTGGACTCGAACTGGCAGTTCGCGTCCTCGTGGTCGTTGGCGTAGTTGTCCCAGCCGAGCTCGCTCTCGTACCGGGAGAGCGTCGAGATGAAGTCGTACTGACGGGTGAGCGGTCGCATGTCGTAGCAGGGCCGGTCGGCCGTGTCGAGCGGGTCGGCGAGCACCAGCTTGCCATCCTCCTGCCGGAGCAGGAAGAACTCGGCCTCGGCGCCCACCTTGAAGACGTAGCCGCGCTGGCGGGCCTTGGCGAGCTGGCGGCGCAGGATCGTGCGCGGATCGTAGGGCCACTCCTGGCCGTCGACGGTGACCTCGCACGCGAACCGCGCCAGATCCGGCTGCCAGGGGATGGGGGTGAAGCTGCGCACGTCGGGGATCGCCATCAGGTCCGTCGAGTGCGGACCCTGGCCGATCTCGCCGGCCGCGAAGCCGGCGAACCCGGCGCCCTCGGTGAAAAGGTCGTCGAGATGACGGGCCGGCACGAGCTTGCCCGACGGCCGCGCCTGCATGTCGACGAACTGGGCGAAGAGGAACTCGATCTTGCGCACCTCGATCTGCTTGCGCACCTCCTCGAGCGTGAGCTCCTCCTCCTTGCCCTTGGGCGCTTTCTGGGCCCCCTTGGTCCGTTCAATCACCGTCGCCATGCGCTTCCCTCCTTTCTCCATCCGCAGTGATCCGCATCATCCGCAGCTTGACCGCCTTGATCGCCATCGCCAGGGAGAGCCAATCCTCGTGGTCCAGATCGAGATCCGCGACGCGTTCGATCCGCGCCAGCCGCTGGCGCAGCGTGTTCGGGTGCATGAACAGCTCCTTCGCGGTGCGCACCATGTTGCCCTGCCGCTCGAGGTAGGCCTCGAGGGTGCCGAGCAGCTCGGTGCCCCGGCGGCGCTCGTACTCGACGAGCCGCTCCAGCTGGGCCTGGTAGCGGTCGCGGACGCCCGACTCGGCGGAGAGCACGTAGCGGTAGGGGCCCAGGTCCTCGTAGGTGAAGACGCCGGCAGTCCCGCGCAGGAGCGCGCCGATCTGCACCGCGGAGGCGGCCTCTTCGAAGCCCCGCGCAAACGCCGGCGCCCCCTGGCAGATGTTGGACAGTCCGACCGCGAGCGGGCCGGCCTCGGTCCCGCCCGACTGCGCGTAGACCTTGCGCACCAGGGCCGGCAGCTCCGAGGTGGGCAGGACCCGGAGCAGCGCCCGCAGCGACCGCTCGCGCCGATCGAAGAGCGCGGCGGGCAGCTCGGCGCGCAGGCGGGCCTCCATCCGCCCGGCCACGACCGACCAGTCCTGGGCCGGAGCGGCCCTGGCGGCCGCCGCCCGCTCCCGCTCGGGGGGGCGGGTGGCGGTGTGCGGGACCGCATGCAGGACCACGTGTCGCGCGCTCAGGTCGCAGCGCAGGCGCGCTGCTTCCGCGCGGAGCTCCTCGGTATCGGGGCGGCCATGGGAGAGGGCCTCGAAGAAGTCCTTGACCAGGTTCTTCTCCTTCAGGGATTCGATCAGCTGGAGGCGTTTGACGGCGACGCCGACGTGGGCGGCGACCGCCATCAGCACGCTGACGATCTCCGGCGAGGCACGCTCCACGAGCGCGCAGAGCAGCCCCAGCCCCTCGTCGCCGGCCACCAGGGGGGCGACCAGGGGCTGGCCCGCGGCGCCCTCCCCCCAGAGCGCCTGCGCCAGCGCGCGCGCCTCCCCCTCGGGCAGGCTGGACTCGACGGTCCGGAACCAGAGCTGCTGGGCGTCGAGCGGGCGCGCTCCGGCCCGCTCGGGGCTGGCCGCCTGGAGCACGAGCCGGGTGGGCGAGTCGAACAGGTAGAGCTCGCAGCGGTGGCCCCGGACCAGGGCGCGCGTCCGCTCGACCACCACCGGCAGCAGGTCGGCCAGCGTGGCGGCCGCCGTGATCTGGCGCGAGAGGTCGGAGAGCTGCTTGAGCAGGACGACCTCCTCCGTGGCGCGCTCGTAGAGCTGGGCGTTCTCGACCGCGCCCGCGACCAGGGACGCGGTGTGCTCGAGGAAGTCGAGGTCGGCCCGGTTGAACTCGTGGGGCGCCTCCGCATGCAGGGTCATGGCGCCGATCACGTCGCCCGAGCGCCCGAAGATCGGGACCGAGGCGAGCGACTGGTACTCGTCCTCCTCCAGTTCCGGGACGTACAGGACGCGCGGATCCTCGATCGCCTCGTCCCGGATGAAGGCCGCCTTGCGCTTGCTGACCACCCATCCGGTCAAGCCCTTGCCGGCAGGCAGCGTGATCTTGTCCTCGAGGTGGGCGTACATCGCGGAGGCCGCCCGGAGCACGAGCTGGCCGTCGCGCATGAAGTAGATGAAGCAGGCGTGACACTGGGTCGCCTCCGTGACCAGCCGGACGATGCCCCGCAGGATGGTGATCAGGTCGGGGCTGGAGGAGATCGTCTCGATGATCTCGTACAGGTAGGCGCTGTCCGCCTGGACGCGCCGGGACCCGGCGCGCGGGGCGCCGACTCCCCCCTCCCGCGAGCGGCTGCTTCGCTCGACGTGCAGGTTCATTCCCCTCTCCCTGTTGTGTGGGATTCAGACACATCGCGAGGCGGCTGTCAAGGAGATCCTCCGTGGCTTCGAGGGACCGGCCTCCCGAGATCAGGCCGGCGACCACAGGCGGGGGCCTGACTTGTGGGCACTTCTTCCATAGTTCTGGGGATTGTCCCGAGCGCTCCCGGGGTACGCTATGTGCTGAAAGTACTTATTCGGGAGGAGATTCCAATGCGAGTCATCGTGAATCCGGCAGCTGGATACCTGGCCATTCCGTTCCTGGTCCTGGCCGGCGGCGTCTACCTGTGGATCGCGAGCCGCCTCGTGGGCCGCAAGACCGTGCGCCACGAGGAGCCCAGCGTCATCCGCAAGGTCGCCTGAGACCGATTACGACCTGAGATCGACGGCAGCATCCCTCCCCTCGGATGCTGCCGTTTTTGCGCCCGCGCGGCGGGCCGCGCCGACCCCGCTTTAGGCTGAATTCAAGTCCGTCCCCCACAGTGATCCTCCATGGCGGAGGCGCGCAGCGGGCACGTGGGCATCGGGCGCGCCGGCCTGGCGGGATGGCGTCACGGGGGGCTGCGCCATCCGGCCAGCATTGCCGCCATCGGGGTGACCATCGGGCTCGGCATCCTCGCCTTCGCCCTGCTGGAAGGCGATATTCCCGAGGCGCTGGCGAGCCTGCGTCCCGCCGTCCGCGCCCTGGTCCAGCAGTACGGACACGGCGTCCCCTTCGGACTGCTCTACCTCGAGGAGTCCGGGGTGCCGATGCCGGTCCCGGGCGACGTCTTCGTCATGTACGTCGGCCATCACGCATCCCATAGCGCAGCCGCCATCGTCGCCGCCTGGCTGGCCATCACCGGAGTCGTCGTGCTGGGAGCGAGCACGCTCTACCTGCTCGCCCGCCGCTTCGGCCGGCGAATGGTGGAGCGCCGGCTGGGCAGCGTCCTTCACCTGACGCCGGCACGCCTGGACCGGGCCGAGCGCTGGTTCGAGCGCCGTGGTGCCTTCGCGCTCATCTTCGGCCGCCACGTCCCCGGGTGCCGCGTCCCGCTCACCGTGGCCGCCGGGATCTTCAGGGTTCGCTACCCGGTCTTCGCGCTGAGCGTGGCGGTCTCGACGGCGACCTGGTCCGCGATCTTCCTCGCCGTCGGCATCGCGCTGGGCGGGCGGATCGAGCACCTGCTTCGTGTCCACCATCAGACCGCCCTCCTGGTCCTGGCCCTGACGCTCACGGCCGGCCTCGCCTACCTCGCCGTCCGCCTGATCTCGCACCCGGCCGGCCCCGCACGCTCTTGACCGCCGCGGACCGAGTCCGGGCCCCGCTCGCGCTGCTGATCCTGCTGGTCTCCAGCTGCGGACCGGTCAGTGGAGACCCCATCCATCCCCCGTCACCCACCCCGCCGGCGTCGAGCCTTGTGGCCAGCCCGCCGTCGACCCTCTCGGCAAACCCGCCGGGGACGGCGTCCGCCGCCCCTTCCTATGTGCGGGGAGATCCCCGAGCCCTCCCGGGTATCCTGCTGATCGCCGACCGCGGCAACAGCCGGCTGATCGAGATCGACGGGCACGGCCGCGTGCTGTGGGAGTTCCCGGGTCCGGGCCGAGCCCAGCTGCCGATCCCGTTCCGGCAGCCGGACGACGCCTTCTACGCGATGGGCGGATCGCGGATCGCCTCCAACCAGGAAGACGAGCAGACGGTGGTGGTCATCGACCGCACGACCGGACGGATGGCCTGGTCCTACGGCCATCCCTTCAGCCCGGGCAGGAAGGCGGGCTACCTCAACGGCCCGGATGACGCGTATCTGCTCGCCTCAGGAAACTTGAGAGTGGCCGACATCAAGAACTGCCGGGTGATCGAGATCTCCCCAGCCGGGGGAATCGTCCGGCAGCTTGGCAACGGCGCCTGCCGCCACAACCCGCCGCACAGCCTCGCCAGCCCGAATGGCGACTCACCGACCGCGGATGGTGGGTTTCTCGTGACCGAGATCAACGGCAGCTGGGTCGACCGCTTCGATCGCAACTGGGCCCTGACGGCGAGCGTGCACGTCCCCACCACCTATCCGTCGGACGCCCTGCTGCTTCCGGATGACAGCATCCTGCTGACCGACTGGATCACCCCCGGCGCCGTGCTGCGCGTCGACTGGAAGGGGCGCGTCCTCTGGAAATTCGGGCCCCGGAGCGGGCCGGACGTGCTCCACCATCCGTCGATCGCGCTGCCGCTCCCCAATGGCGACGTGGTCGTGGCCGACGACTGGGGACACCGGGTCATGATCGTGGACCCAGCGACCAACGCGGTCGTCTGGGAGTACGGCCACCTGGGCGCGCCAGGGAGCGGCCCCGGCTCCCTGAACTATCCGGACGGGCTCGATTTCCGTCCGGCCGCCGTGCCCGCCGCCGGCAAATCGTGAGGACTTCGGGCCCGGGATCCTGACCGGGCTCCGCGCTTGACAGCGGCCGGCGCCCGGCGGATAGTCGAGAGATCGAGTCGGGTGCCGGCTCGTCAACTGGTTCGAGGGAGGGCACGTTCATGGCCGACACAGATCCGCGTCCGAACACGCCTGCCGGGGTCAGCCGCCGCGACATCCTGAAGATGGGGGGCGCACTTGCGGGAGCCGGGGCGGCGGTCACGGCGCTCGGGACTCCGCTGACCGCGCTGGCGAACTCCGCCCGCAGCGAGCTGAACGAGGCGACCGTCGTCCAGCTTCAGGGCATGATGGCGTCCGGCCGGCTGAGCTCGGCCGAGCTGGTTGACTACTACCTCGCGCGGATCGCTTCGCTCGACCAGAGCGGGCCCCGGGTCAACGCCGTGCTCGAGCTGAATCCCGATGCCCGCGCCATCGCCCGTGCGCTCGACCGCGAGCGGCACCACTCCGGGGCGCGCGGCCCGCTGCACGGCATCCCGGTCCTGCTCAAGGACAACATCGACACCCACGACCGGATGCAAACGGCGGCCGGCTCGCTGGCCCTGGTCGGGACGCCCGCGCTCCAGGATTCGACCGTCGCGGCGCGCCTGCGCCGGGCGGGGGCCGTGATCCTGGGCAAGACGAACCTGAGCGAATGGGCGAACTTCCGCTCGACCTTCTCCTCCAGCGGATGGTCGGGGCGCGGCGGACAGTGCAACAACCCCTACATCCTCGACCGCAACCCCTGCGGCTCCTCCTCGGGATCTGGAGCCGCGGCCTCGGCGAACTTCACCGCGGTCTCGATCGGCACCGAGACCGACGGGAGCATCGTGTGCCCGGCGCACATGAACGGGGTGGTCGGGATCAAGCCAACCGTGGGCCTGACCAGCCGCGCCGGCGTCGTCCCCATCTCCCACACGCAGGACACGGTCGGACCGCACGCGCGCACGGTGGCGGACGCCGCCGCCCTCCTCGGGGCGCTGGTCGGCGTCGACCCGCGGGATCCGGCGACCGCGGCGAGCGCGGGCAAATTCTTCAGCGACTACACGCAGTTCCTCGATCCCAACGCGCTCCGCACCGCCCGCCTGGGCGTGCTGCGCGATTTCGTCGGCGTGGGCAGCCCCCACAGCGACACCGTGTTCGAGAAGGCCGTGACCGCACTCGCGTCGGCGGGGGCGACGCTGGTCGACATCACCGGGTTCCCCGGCCTGGCCCAGATCAACAGCGGGGCGGCCGAGACCACCGTGCTCTTCAACGAGTTCAAGCACGACCTGAACGCGTACCTCGCGACCCGGACCGGCGTGCCGATTCACTCGCTGGCCGAGGGGATCGCCTTCAACATCGCCCACGCCGCCCAGGAGATGCCGTACTTCGCCCAGGAGATCTGGGACCTGGCCGAGGCGACGTCCGGCGATCTGGGCAACCCGGACTACCTGGCGGCGCTGGCCACCGACCGGCAGCTGGGCGTGCAGGGCATCGACGCGGTGCTGGCCGCGAACAACCTGGATGCGCTCGTCGGGCCGACCGCCAGCCCGGCCTGGCCGACCGATCTGGTCAACGGCGACCGCTTCATCTTTGGGACCTCCTCGATCGCCGCGATCGTCGGGTATCCGATCGTGGTCGTGCCCATGGGGTTTGCGTTCGGCCTCCCGCTCGGTATCTCGTTCTTCGGCACCGCCTTCAGCGAGCCGACCCTGATCAAGCTCGCCTACGCGTTCGAGCAGGCGACCCACTTCCGGCAGCAGCCGCAATTCCTGCCCACGCTGAACGCCGGGG
>DASQGL010000091.1:0-31920 GCA_035632635.1 Candidatus Limnocylindrales bacterium | reverse complement strand
GGACTACAGCCGCACGAGCATGCGGCTCTGGCACTGGTACGTGAACACCCCCCTCGACCCGTCCCTGTTCCACTACGTCTATTACCCCGCGACGTTCCTCCTGCCCCTGCCCTTTGCCGCGCTGAGCGTCGCCCTGCACCTGCCCTTCGACGTCCGGCTGGTGTGGCTCGGAGCGATCGGGGTTGCCGGCTGGGCGCTCTGGGCCATGCCCTGGCGATGGGAATGGCGATACGTCGCCCTCTGCGCGCTCTTCCTCGACCCGCTGTTCTACTTTCCCCAGGGGCGCAACGACATACTCTGGCTAGCCGGGATCACTCTCGGCCTGCTGGCCTTCTCGCGGGGCCGGCTGCGGCTGGCCGCGCTGGCGTTCGGCGCCGCCCTGGCCTTCAAGCCGTTCGCCGTCTTCTTCGCGATCCTGATCGCGGTCGCCATCGTGCGGCGGTGCGGCGGGTGGCGGCCGCTGCGCACGGCGGGGATCCTGGCGGGGCTGGCCGTCCCCGCCGCGCTCACGATCGGCCCGTTCTTCCTCTGGAACCCGGCGGCGTTCTGGGCCGACACGGTCGCCTTCGTCGCCGGGACGGACCCGCACAGCTACCCGATGGGCGGCGTCGGGCTCGCCGGCCTCCTGCTCGCCCTGCACGTCATCCCGAGTCCGACCGCCCAGATCCCGCTGAGCCTGCTCCAGGCTGGGCTCACCCTTCCGGCGCTGGGGCTCGCCGGCCGGCAGGTCTGGCGCAGGCCCAGCCCGGCCGCGGTCGTCGTGGGGGGCACGGTCGTGCTCGCGCTCTTCCTCCTGTGCGCCCGCTTCGTCAACGACAATTACCTGGCGAGCCTGGTCTACCTGGCCGTCCTCGCGGGCGCCGCCGGCCGTGGACACGTCGCCGCCAATCCGGCCCAGACGCCGGCCGTGACGCCGCAGGCGGCTTGACAGGGTCAGGCGCGCGGCCGTAAACTACTCGTTCGCGCCCAGCGGGGCGCAAGGTCAAACCATGCCTACCATCGCACAGCTGATCCGCTACGGCCGCAAGCCGCTCTTCAAGAAGACGAAGGCGCCGGCTCTGCAAGGCTCTCCGCAACGGCGGGGCGTCTGCGTGCGCGTCTACACCACGACCCCCAAGAAGCCGAACTCGGCCCTGCGCAAGGTGGCCCGGGTGCGTCTCACGTCCCGCCAGGAGGTGACCGCCTACATCCCCGGCATCGGGCACAACCTCCAGGAGCACTCGGTCGTCCTGATCCGGGGCGGCCGCGTCAAGGACCTCCCCGGCGTCCGGTACCACATCGTCCGGGGCACGCTGGACACGGCGGGCGCCAAGAACCGCAAGCAGGGCCGCTCCAAGTACGGGGCCAAGCGCGAGAAGGCGGCCAAGGCCAAGTAATGCCCCGCCGGCCCCGGATTCACAAACGCGCCTCCCTGCCCGACCCCGTGTACACACACGAGGGCGTAGCCAAATTCATCAGCGTCGTCATGCAGCGGGGCAAGAAGAGCACCGCCGAGCACATCGTCTACGAGTCGCTGGAGCGGATTCGGCGGGTGGCCAAGAAGGACCCGATCGAGGTCTTCGACGCGGCGCTCAAGAACGTGACGCCGGTGCTCGAGGTCAAGCCCCGCCGGATCGGCGGCGCCACCTACCAGGTCCCGGTCGAGATCCGGCCGGACCGGCGGTCCGCGCTCGCCCGGCGCTGGATCGTGCGTTTCGCCCGAGCGCGCTCGGGGAAATCTATGGAGGAGAAGCTCGCGGCCGAGCTGATGGACGCCGCCAACGGGGTGGGCGCCTCGATCAAGCGCCGCGAAGAGACCCACAAGATGGCCGAAAGCAACAAGGCTTTCAGCCATTTTCGGTACTGAGTCAGAAGGAAAACCAGGTGGTTGCGCATTTCAATGTCGGATAAGAAGATGGCCCGCACGTATCCGCTCGAGAAGGTTCGGAACATCGGCATCATGGCCCACATCGATGCCGGGAAGACGACCACGACCGAGCGCATCCTCTTCTACACCGGACGCATCCACAAGATGGGCGAGGTGCACGAGGGGGCGGCCACGATGGACTGGATGGTGCAGGAGCAGGAGCGCGGCATCACCATCACCTCGGCGGCCACCGCCGCGAACTGGCGCGGGCACCGGATCAACATTATCGACACACCCGGGCACGTAGACTTTACGGTCGAGGTCGAGCGGAGCCTGCGCGTCCTGGACGGCGCGGTGGCCGTCTTCGACGCGGTGGCCGGGGTCGAGCCCCAGTCGGAGACCGTCTGGCGCCAGGCCGATCGCTACGACGTGCCCCGGATCGCCTTCATCAACAAGATGGACCGGGTCGGGGCGGACTTCTTCGCCGCCTGGAAGTCGATCCGCGAGCGGTTGGGCGCGAACGCGATCCCGATCCAGCTGCCGATCGGCTCCGAGGCCGACTTCGAAGGCGTCGTCGACCTGATCAACCGGGTCGCGATCACCTACACCGACGACCTGGGCACGACCATGGAGACCGAGGAGATCCCGCCCGCCATGCGCGAGCAGGTCGACCAGTACCACAAGATGCTGGTGGAGGCGGTCGCCGAATTCGACGACGACCTCATGACCAGCTACCTGGAGGACAAGCCGATCACCGGCGCCCAGCTGGTGGCCGCCATCCGCAAGGGGACGGTCTCCGGGCGGCTGGTCCCGGTGCTGTGCGGGGCCGCCCTGCGCAACCGCGGCGTGCAGCCGATGCTGGACGCGATCGTGGACTTCCTGCCCTCACCGCTGGACAAGCTGGGCGTGGAGGGGATCAACCCGAAGAGCAACGTGCCCGAGCGCCGCAAGCCGGCCGACAACCAGCCGTTCGCCGGGCTCGCCTTCAAGATCGCCACCGACCCCTACGTCGGCAAGTTGACCTTCTTCCGCGTCTACGCCGGGACGCTCAAGTCGGGCTCGTACGTCTGGAACGCGTCCCGGGGGACGAAGGAGCGGATCGGTCGCATCCTGCAGATGCACGCCAACCACCGGGAGGAGATCGACGAGGTCTACGCCGGTGACATCGCGGCCGCCATCGGCCTCAAGCAGACCACCACCGGGGACACGCTCGCGGACGAGAACAACCCGATCGTGCTCGAGTCGATCGTCTTCCCCGAGCCGGTCATCAGCGTGGCGATCGAGCCGCGCAGCAAGGCCGACCAGGAGAAGATGTCGCAAGCCCTGGTCAAGCTGGCCGAGGAGGATCCGACCTTCAAGGTCCGCACCGACGAGGAGACCGCCCAGACGATCATCTCGGGGATGGGGGAGCTCCACCTCGAGATCATCGTCGACCGGATGCTCCGGGAGTTCTCGGTCAACGCCAACGTGGGCAAGCCCCAGGTCGCCTACCGCGAGACCATCCGGAAGCGCGCCCACGGCACCGGCCGGTTCGTGCGCCAGTCAGGCGGTCGCGGCCAGTACGGCCACGTCGAGCTGGAGGTCGAGCCGAACGAAGCCGGCAAGGGCTTCGAGTTCGTCAACAAGGTGGTGGGCGGCGCCATCCCCAAGGAATACCACTCCGCGGTCGAGAAGGGGATCATCGAGGCGCTCAACAACGGGCCGCTGGCCGGCTACCCCGTGGTCGACATCAAGACGACGCTGGTCGACGGGTCGTACCACGAGGTCGACTCCTCCGAGATGGCGTTCATGATCGCCGGCTCGATGGGGGTCAAGGACGGCATGCTGAAGGCGCAACCGACCCTGCTGGAGCCGGTCATGAAGGTCGAAGTGGTCATGCCCGAGGAGTTCATGGGCGAGATCCTCGGCGACCTGAGCGCGCGGCGCGGTCAGATCCTGGGGATGGAAGGTCGGGCGACGATGCAGGTGGTTCGCGCCTACGTGCCGCTCGGCAACATGTTCGGGTATGCCACCGACCTGCGATCGAAGACCCAGGGACGCGCTGTGTACAGTATGGAATTCCATCATTACCAGGACGTACCGAAATCGATTGCCGAAGAGATCGTTGCGAAGGCCAAAGCGTAGGAGCGCCGGAGGAGTAAGGGAGTAAGAATGGCGAAGAAGAAATACGAGCGCACGAAGCCGCACGTCAACGTCGGGACCATCGGTCACATCGACCATGGCAAGACGACGCTGACCGCGGCCATCACGAAAGTGCTGTCCAAGAAGGGCTGGGCCGAGTTCCGCTCCTTCGACTCGATCGACAACGCGCCCGAAGAGAAGGCGCGCGGGATCACGATCGCGACCGCCCATGTCGAGTACGAGACGGAGAAGCGCCACTATGCCCACGTCGACTGCCCGGGCCACGCCGACTACATCAAGAACATGATCACGGGCGCCGCCCAGATGGACGGCGCGATCCTGGTCGTGGCCGCGACCGATGGCCCGATGCCGCAGACGCGCGAGCACATCCTGCTGGCTCGCCAGGTCGGCGTGCCGCGGATCGTGGTCGCCCTGAACAAGGTCGATGCGGTCGATGACCCCGAGATCCTCGAGCTGGTCGAGCTGGAGGTCCGCGAACTGCTCTCCCGCTACGAGTTTCCCGGCGACGACATCCCGGTGGTCAAGGTCTCCGCGCTCAAGGCGCTGGAGGGCGATCCCAAGTGGGAAGAGTCGATCATGCAGCTCATGGACGCGGTCGACACCTACATCCCGGTCCCCGAGCGCGCGCTCGACAAGCCGTTCCTGATGCCGATCGAGGACGTGTTCTCGATCGAAGGCCGCGGCACCGTCGTCACCGGCCGGGTCGACCGTGGCCAGATCAAGGTGAACGAGGAAGTCGAGATCGTCGGCATCAACCCGACCACGAAGACGGTCGTGACCGGGGTCGAGATGTTCCACAAGCTGCTGGATTCCGGCCAGGCGGGGGACAACATCGGCTGCCTGCTGCGCGGGACCAAGCGCGAGCAGGTCGAGCGCGGCCAGGTGCTGGCCAAGCCCGGATCGATCAAGCCGCACACGGAGTTCGAGTCCCAGGTCTATGTCCTGACCAAGGACGAGGGTGGCCGCCATACCCCCTTCTTCAAGGGGTATCGGCCCCAGTTCTACATGCGGACCACCGACGTCACGGGTGCGGTCGAGCTGCCCGAAGGCACCGAGATGGTGATGCCGGGCGACAACGTGGCCATGAAGATCTCCCTGATCACGCCGATCGCGATCGAGGAAGGCATGCGCTTCGCCATCCGCGAGGGTGGCCGGACGGTAGGCGCCGGCGTCGCCACCAAGGTCATCAAATAAGGCGGATGTAGGTGGCTCAACGAATTCGGATCCGGCTGAAGGCATACGATCACCGCGTCCTGGATCAGGCCGCGGAGAAGATCGTGGACACCGCGCGGCGCACGAACGCGTCGACAGCCGGACCGATTCCGCTGCCGACCGAGATCAACAAGTGGACCGTGATCCGAGGGCCGTTCATCGACAAGGACTCCCGGGAGCAGTTCGAGATGCGTACGCACAAGCGCATCATCGACATCCTCGACCCCAATCCCAAGGTCGTGGACGCCCTGATGCGGCTGAACCTGCCCTCCGGCGTGAACATCGAGATCAAGCTGTGAGGGCGGCCACCAAGGGCCTCCTGGCCCGTAAGGTCGGCATGACGCAGGTCTTCTCCGAGAAAGGCGAGCTGGTGCCGGTCACCGTGCTCGAGGCCGGTCCGTGCGTCGTGATGCAGCGGCGCACCACGCCGAAAGACGGCTACGAGGCGCTGCAGCTCGCCTTCCAGCCGATCGACGAGAAGCGGCTGACGCGGCCGGCCACCGGCGCCTTCAAGAAGTCCGGGATCGCCCCGCACCGCTACCTGCGCGAGGTGCGCCTGTCCGGTGAGCCCAGCTTCGAGGTCGGGCAGGCGCTCAAGGTCGACCTGTTCAAGGCCGGCGAGCTGGTCGACGTGACCGGGGTCGCCAAAGGCAAAGGCTTCAGCGGTCAGCACAAGCGGCACCACTTCGGCCGCGGGCCGGTGACGCACGGCTCGCACAACATCAAGCAGCCAGGCTCGATCGGGTCCTCGTCGACCCCCTCCCGGGTCTACAAGGGCATGCGGATGGCGGGGCAGCTGGGGAACGTGCGGCGGACGACCCGCAACCTGACGGTGGTCCGGATCGATGCCGAGCGCAACCTGCTGCTGGTCAACGGCGACGTCCCCGGGCACACGAACAGCGTGGTCTTCGTTCGCGACGCCCGGCGCACGGCCCGGAGCCAGGCATGAGCCAGGCGACCGTGGCCGAGGGCCCAGCCGTGAAGGTCGTCGACCAGACCGGCAAGGAGACCGGCGAGGTGCGCCTGCCGGCCTCGATCTTCGGCGCCCCGGTCGACGGGGCGACCCTGCATCAGGCCGTCGTGCGGCAGCAGGCGAACGAGCGCCAGGGTACGCACGAGACGAAGACGCGGGGCGAGGTCAGCGGCGGCGGCAAGAAGCCGTGGCGCCAGAAGGGCACCGGCCGCGCCCGGCAGGGCAGCACGCGCGCCCCGCAATGGCGGCACGGTGGGATCGTCTTCGGGCCGCACCCGCACACCTATGAGCAGAAGATGCCTCGGAAGCAACGCCGGCTGGCGCTGCGGGTCGCGCTGAGCGACCGGTCCCAGGCGGGCGCCATCCGCGTGATCGAGGAGATCCAGCTGGACGCGCCCCGGACCAAGACGATGGTGACGCTGTTCCAGGAACTGGGGGCGACCGCGCCCGCTCTGCTGGTCCTTCCCGAGCACGACCTGATGCTCGAGAAGTCGACGCGCAACCTGCCCGGGGTCAAGACCCTGCTCGTCTCGAACCTGAACCTGCAGGACGTGCTCACGGCCGAAACGGTGATCTTCACCCGCGCGGCCCTCACCGCCCTCGAGGAGTGGCTGGGATCGTGAAAGCGCCCATGCAGGTGATCGAGCGCCCGCTGATCAGTGAGAAGAGCTATGCCGCGATGGCGGACGGGAAGTACCTGTTCCGGGTGCGGCGGGATGCCAACAAGACCGAGATCGCGCTGGCGATCGCCGAGGCCTTCAAGGTCGAGGTGGTCAGCGTCAACACCATGCACGTGCGCGGCAAGGAACGCCGGCGCGGCCGCGTGCACGGATTCCAGCCGGATTGGAAGAAGGCGGTCGTCACCCTCGCCGAAGGTCAGAAGATCGAGAACCTCTTCCAGGGAGTCTGAGCCGGATGCCCATCAAGAAGTACAAGCCCACCTCGCCCGGACGCCGTTTCATGTCGGTCAGCGGGTTCGAGGAGCTCACCAAGGGCAAGCGGGCCGAGAAGGCGCTGCTCGTCTCGCTCAAGACGAACGCGGGTCGCAACGCGCAGGGCAAGCTCACCGTGCGCCACCAGGGCGGTGGGCATCGCAAGCTCTACCGCATCATCGACTTCAAGCGCGACAAGGTCGGCATTCCGGCCACGGTGACCGCGGTGGAATACGATCCGAACCGCAACGCGCGGATCGCCCTGCTCACCTATCGGGACGGCGAGAAGCGCTACATCCTGGCGCCGCTCGGGGTGACGGTGGGGGATCGGGTGTCCAGCGGCCCCGAGGCGGAGATCCGCCCCGGCAACGCGTTGCCCCTGACCAGCATCCCGGTCGGCAGCACGGTGCACAACATCGAGCTGCATCCGGGCCATGGCGGGCAGCTCGTCCGGACCGCCGGCATGTCCGCCCAGCTGATGGCGAAGGAGGGCGCCTATGCCCAGATCCGGATGCCCTCGGGCGAGGTGCGGCGGGTGGCGGTGGTCTGCTACGCGACCATCGGCCAGGTCGGCAATGTCGAGCACGAGAATGAGAACGTGGGCAAGGCCGGCAAGAGCCGCTGGCGGGGCAAGCGCCCGGCCGTGCGGGGCATGTCCATGAACCCCTTCGACCATCCGCACGGCGGGGGCGAGGGACGGTCCGGAGCCGGCGGCAATCCCCAGACGCCGTGGGGCAAGCCCGCGCTGGGGTATCGCACCCGACGGAACAAGAAGACGAAGAACATGATCGTTCGCCGGCGTCCAAAGAAAGGGAAGAGGTCTAAAGGCTGATGAGTCGTTCCACGAAAAAGGGCCCGTACATCCACCCGTCCTTGATGAAGAAGGTCACGGCCATGAACCAGCAGAAAGAGAAGAAGGTCATCAAGACCTGGTCACGCGATTCGAGCGTGTTCCCGGAGATGGTCGGCCACACGCTCGCGGTCCATGACGGGAAGAAGCACGTGCCCGTCTTCGTCACCGAGAACATGGTGGGCCACCTCCTGGGCGAGTTCGCTCCCACCCGGCGTTTTAGGGCCCACGGGCATCACACCGAGAAGTCGACCACGCTCAAGTAGAAGGGGATATGGAAGTTCAAGCACAGGCACGTTGGGTTCGGTCGGCGCCGCGGAAGGTGCGCTTCGTGGCAAACACGCTGCGCGGCCTGCCCGTCGAGGATGCCCTGGCCGCCTGCCAGTTCATGCCCAGGGCCGCCGCCCGCGACGTGGCCAAGGTGATCCGCTCGGCCCAGGCCAATGCCGAACACAACTTCAACCTCGACAAGGACGACCTCGTCTTGAAGGAGCTGCGCATCGAGGCCGGTCCCATGCTCAAGCGCGGCCAGCCCCGCGCCATGGGGCGGCTGTTCAGCATCTTCAAGCGCACCAGCCACATCACGGTGGTGGTCGAAGACCGTCCCGGCACCGGCGCCCGACGGCGCCGTCCCGCCTCCGGTCTCCCGCGCGCGCCACAGGCGCCCGGTCGCGCCCCGGCGGCCGCGCCGGCAGCCCCGGCCGCGCCCGCCGGCCGCCGGGCGCCCACCGCCTCACGCCCGGCCCCGGCTGCACCGGCGGCGACCGCCGAGCCTGAAGACGAAGTCGCGGCCGAGCAGCCGGCTCCCCGGCGCCGGCCGAAGGGCGAGGCATCCGCGAAGGACAAACCGGAAAAGAAGGAGAAGAAGGGCAAGTAATGGGACACAAGGTCCACCCGAACGGCTTTCGTCTGGGCGTCTACCGCAACTGGGAAGCCAAGTGGTTTGCGCCCGACAAGGAATTCAAGGGCTTGCTCCTCGAGGACGTGAAGCTTCGCCGCATGCTCGTCAACCGGCTCAAGAACGCCGGCATCGCGCGCATCGAGACCGAGCGGTCCTCGAGCGCCCTCACGATCACGCTGCACACCGCCAAACCGGGCATCGTCATCGGCAAGGGCGGCACGAGCGTGGACGCGCTGCGCGATGAGCTGGAGAAGATGACGGGCAAGCGCGTCCGGGTCACGATCCAGGAGATCAAGAAGCCGGAATTGAGCGCCCAGCTCGTGGCCGAGAACGTGGCGGCGCAGCTCGAGAAGCGCATCGCCTTCCGGCGCGCCATCAAGCAGTCGCTGATGAAGACGATGCGCGCCGGCGCGCAGGGGGTCAAGATCCGGGTGAAGGGCCGCCTGGGCGGCTCCGAGATGGCCCGCATCGAATGGAACCGCGAGGGCCGCGTTCCGCTGCACACGCTGAAGGCCGACATCGATTTCGGGCAGACCGAGGCGAAGACGACGTTCGGGCGGATCGGCGTGAGCGCCTGGGTGTACACGGGGAACTTCCCGACGCAGGCCCCGCCCAAGGCGGCCGCCGCCGTGGAGGAACCGCAGGACGGGCAGGTGCCGGTCGCCGCGGCCCTCCCCGAGATCCCGCAGCCCGTGGCCGAACTCGCTCCACAGGCCGTGGAGCTGGCCGCGCCGGTGGCGCCCAGCCCCGTGCCGGCCGCCGCAGCGGAGACCAAGCCGAAGCGAGCGAGCCGCAGCCGCACGGCGGTCGCAACCCCGGCCGGTGAGGACGCGGCCCCGAAGCGCGCCCGGGCGAAGGCCCCCCCCACGACCACGGCCGCCGCGCCGAGCGGCACGACGGATAAGGCTTCGGAGACCGCCACACCGGCCAGGAAGCCCGCCGCCCGGCGGACTGCCAAGAAGAAGGAAGAGTAAGCGATGCTGCTTCCCGCACGGGTCAAATACCGCAAAGTCCATCGGGGCCGCCGCACCGGCGTCGCCACGCAGGGCAACGATCTCGCCTTCGGCGAGTTCGGGTTGCAGGCCGTGGAAGAGTGCTGGATGACGAACCGCCAGATCGAGGCCGCCCGCCGGGTGATGACCCGGTACGTCCGCCGCGGCGGCCAGGTCTTCATCCGGATCTTCCCCGACAAGTCCTACACGAAGAAGCCGGCCGAGACCCGGATGGGAAGCGGCAAGGGCGTGCCCGAAGGGTGGGTCGCCGTGATCAAGCCCGGCCGCGTGCTCTTCGAGATGGGCGGCGTGACGCCCGAGATGGCCAAGCGCGCGTTCCAGCTGGCGGCCTACAAGCTGCCCATCAAGACCCGCACCATGGGCATCAAGTCCGGGGTCAAAGCGGCCGCCGACGTGAAGATCAAGGGCGCCGCGGCCGGTGAGCCCGGGGCGCCTGGCGCGCCCGGTGCGGTTCCCGGAGCCGCGGTGGCGGCGGCCGCTCCGGTCGCGCCCGCAGCCCGGGGTCCCAAGGCGGCTCCCGGTGCCGCGCCCGCCGCCGCCAAGGCTGCGCCCGCGGCGACGCCGGCCAAGGCCGCCCAGGGCGCCAAGGCGCCTGCCGCGCCCGCCAAGCCGGCCGGCAAGGCTGGGAAGAAGTGAAGACGAAGGACCTCCACGCCATGACGATGCCGGACCTGCAGAAGCAGCTCAAGACCTCGCGCCAGGAGCTGTTCAATCTGCGTTTCCAGATGGCGACCGGTCAGCTGGCCAATCACCGGCAGATCCGGAGCGTGCGCCACACGCTGGCCCAGATCCTGACCGAGATGCATGAGAAGGAAGACGCGGGCGTGCAGCCCGAGGTCGAGGTGGCGGCCCCGCCGGCCAAACCGCGCCGTTCAACGGGGACCGCCGCCAGCGCCGAACCGCCCAAGGCTGGACGCCGGACCAAGAAGGAGACCGCCGAGTGACCGAACGAGGCATGCGCAAGCTGCGCGTGGGGACCGTCGTGAGCGATCGCATGGACAAGACCGTGATCGTGCGCGTCCAGACCCTCAAGCAGCATCCGCGCTACAAGAAGGTCGTGCGCCAGGCAACCAAGTTCAAGGCGCACGACGAGCAGAACCAGTGCAAGGTGGGCGACCGGGTGCGGATCATGGAAACCCGCCCGCTGTCCCACGACAAGCGTTTCCGCGTCGTCGAGATCGTGGAGAAGGCGAAATAACGATTCCATGGTGCAGCAGGAGACTCGGCTAAAGGTGGCGGACAACACGGGCGCGCGGGAGATCCTGTGCATCCGCGTGATGGGCGGCCATTACCGCAAGTACGCCTCGATCGGCGACGTGATCACGGCCGCCGTGACGGTGGCCACCCCGGGGGGCCAGGTGAAGAAGAGCGAGGTGGTCAAGGCGGTGGTGGTCCGGACCCAGCGTGAGTTCCGGCGCCCCGACGGCTCCACGATCCGCTTCGACGAGAATGCGGCCGTCCTGCTCGGCCCCCAGAACAACCCGCGCGGGACCCGGATCTTCGGTCCGGTGGCCCGGGAGCTCCGGGAGAAGAACTTCATGAAAATCGTGTCGCTGGCCCCGGAGGTGCTCTGATGCCGGTTCAGCATCTCGATATCCATCGCGACGACACCGTCCAGGTGATGACGGGGAAGGACCGCGGCAAGCGCGGCGTGGTGGTCCGCACCGTCCCGCAGGAAGGCAAGATCGTGGTCAAGGGCGTCAACATGTTGAAGCGGCACCAGAAGACCGGCGCTGAGAAGAGCGGGACCCAGCTGCGCCAGGGTGGCATCGTCGATTTCGAGGCGCCGCTCTCCTACAGCAACGTCATGCTCGTCTGCAACAAGTGCGATCGGCCGACCCGCATCCGGAAGACCGAACTGCCCAACCGTCGCAAGGCCATCGTCTGCGTCAAGTGTGGCGAGGTCTACGAGCGGGCGAAGGCCAAGGTATGAGCCCCACCGCCGCGCCCAAGGCGACCGAGCTTCGGCTCCGCGACCGGTATCAGAGCAAGATCGTCCCTCGCCTGATCCAGCGCTTCGCGTACGCGAACGCCATGCAGGTGCCGAGAATGGAAAAGGTCGTCATCAACATCGGGCTCGGGGAGACGATCCAGAACCCGAAGGCGCTCGATGCCGCGACGGCCGACCTGAAGAAGATCAGTGGTCAACAGCCGGTCGTGCTCAAATCGCGGAAGGCGATCGCGAACTTCAAGCTGCGGGCGGGCCTGCCGATCGGGGTCAAGGTGACGCTGCGCGGCCCCAGGATGTATCAGTTCATCGACAAGCTGCTGTCGGTTGCGCTGCCCCGGATCCGCGACTTTCGAGGCATCCCGACCACGGGTTTCGACGGCCACGGCAATTACACGCTCGGGCTGCGAGAGCAGCTCGTCTTTCCCGAGATCGAGTACGACAAGATCGACAAATTGCGGGGTCTCGAGGTCACCTTCGTGACGACCGCCCGGACCGACGACGAGGCGCGGGCGCTGCTCACGGAGCTCGGGTTCCCCTTCAGGAAGTGAGGACAGACCGAAGTGGCTAAGACATCGACGATTTTCCGAGGGTTGCGACGGGTGCGGCCGGTGCAGCGGCACAATCGCTGCAATCTGTGCGGGCGTCCGCGCGGCTACATCCGCAAGTTCGGCATCTGCCGGATCTGTTTCCGCTCGCTGGCGTCCCAGGGCCAGGTCCCGGGCGTCAAGAAGTCTTCGTGGTGAGGGTGGGAAGATGAGCACAGACACGATCGCAGACATGCTGACCAGGATTCGGAACGCGAACGATGCCGGCCATCCCCGGGTGGCGCTGCCGGCGTCCCGGTTCGGCGTCGAGATCGCCCGGGTCCTCAAGGAAGAGGGCTACATCGCGGCCTACGACGTCCAGGGCGACGACCAGGGGCAGAAGCTGGACATCGTCTTCAAGCCGAAGACCACCAGGGGCCGCTCGCTGGTGGGCGTCCGGCGCATCAGCAAACCCGGGCTGCGCGTCTACGCTCGCAAGACGGAGATCCCCCGGGTCCTGGGTGGGCTGGGGATCGTCATCCTCTCCACGTCGAAGGGCGTGATGTCGGGACAGAAGGCGAACAAGGCCGGCCTCGGCGGCGAGGTCGTGTGTTACGTTTGGTGATCCCATGAGCAGGATTGGCAAGCTGCCGGTCACGATTCCGGGCGGCGTCCAGGTGGATCTGCGCGAGCACACCATCACGGTCAAGGGCGGGCGTGGCGAGCTGTCGCGCACCCTGCACCCACAGATGCAGATCGCGGTCAAGGACGGCGCCGTGGTCGTGGCGCGCCCCAGCGATTCCAAGCTGCACAAGTCGCTCCACGGCCTGACTCGGACCCTGGTCTCGAACATGATGGAGGGGGTCAGCAAGGGCTACGAGAAGCAGCTGGAGCTGGTCGGCGTCGGCTACCGGGCTGCGCGCCAGGGCGAGGCGCTCGTCCTCACGGTGGGGTACTCGCATCCGGTGCGATACCCGGTGCCGAAGGGGATCACGATCGACGTGCCGGAACCCACGAAGATCGTCATCCGCGGCGCCGACAAGGAGACCGTCGGCCAGGTGGCCGCCGAGGTCCGCAAGGTACGGCCCCCCGAACCGTACAAGGGCAAGGGCATCCTCAACAAGGGCGAGCGGATCCGTCGCAAGGCCGGCAAGACCGGAAAGACGGCCGGCGCCGGGGCGAAATAAGCGATGTACAAGACACCGGACCGGCGCGCGGCTCGGGTCAAGCGGCACGTTCGCGTCCGCACCAAGGTGCGGGGCGCGAGCACGCGCCCTCGGCTCAGCATCTTCCGCAGCGTCCACCACCTCTATGCCCAGGTCATCGACGACAGCGTGGGGCGCACCCTGGTGGCCGCCTCCAGCGTCGAGCCGGACCTGCGCAAGGCGGCCTCCTCGACCTCGGGCGCGGCCGCGGCCGCGGCCGTGGGGAAGAGCATTGCCGAGCGCGCGCGCCAGCGCGGCATCGAGGTGGTCGTCTTCGACCGCGGCGGATTCCCGTATCACGGACGGATCAAGGCGGCCGCCGAAGCGGCGCGCGCCGCCGGTCTGAAATTCTAAGGAGCACAGGCAAGGCATGAGCTATCAGTACGGCAGAGACCAGCGGTCAGAGTTCACCGAGAAGGTCGTGCACCTGAACCGCGTGGCCAAGGTCGTCAAGGGTGGCCGCCGGTTCTCCTTCAGCGCGCTCGTCGTCGTCGGCGACCAGAACGGGCGCGTCGGCGCCGGCCTGGGCAAGGCGGGCGAGGTGCCCGAGGCGATCCGCAAGGCGGTCGACTCGGCGAAGAAGCATCTCGTGACCGTGCCCATGGTCGGCACCACGATCCCGCACGAAGTCCGGTTGAAGAAGGGGGCGGCGAAGGTCCTCCTGAAGCCGGCCGCACCCGGGACGGGCATCCGTTCGGGCGGCGCCATGCGCGCCGTCGTGGAGCTGTCCGGGATCAAGGACATGATCACGAAGTCGCTGGGCACGAACAACCCGGTCAACACCGTGCGCGCGACGCTGGCGGCCCTGGAGTCGCTCAAGACCGCGGAGCAGGTCGGCGCCGCCCGCGGCCGCTCGGCCGACGAACTCCAGCCGTACGCCCGCAAGCGCGAGGCATCCCGGCCGGCGGAGAGTGACGGCGGACCGGCCGGCTCGGAGGCAGCCTCCTGACCATGGCCACCCTGCGCATCACCTACGTCCGCAGTGCGATCGGTCACCGGCGTGATCAGAAGGAGACGATCCAGGCGCTCGGGCTGCGCCGTCTCCACCAGTCGGTCGAGCGTCCCGACAGTCCGCAGCTGCGTGGCATGATCCACAAGGTGCGCCACCTCGTCGCCGTCTCCGAGGAACCGGCGTCATGAAGCTGCACGAGCTGACCGCGGCCGAGGGCGCGCGCCGCTCCCGCAAGCGGGTCGGTCGCGGGATGGGATCCGGACACGGCAAGACCTCCGGGCGCGGCCAGAAGGGCCAGGGAGCGCGCACCTCGGTCAACGTCCCGAGGAACTTCGAAGGCGGGCAGACGAAGCTGGCGATGCGGATCCCCAAGCTGCGTGGCTTCCACAACAAGTGGAAGAAGGTCTACGCGGTGATCAACCTCACCCGCCTCAACCGGTTCGAGGCCGGGTCCGAGGTGACGCCCGAGCGGCTGGTGGAGTTCGGGTTGATCACGGAGGTCGGCGCCGGCATCAAGGTGCTGGCCGCCGGCAAGATCACGCGCAAGCTGACCGTGCACGCGCACCGCTTCTCCCAGGAGGCGCGCAAGCAGATCGAAGCCGCCGGGGGGACGGTCTCCGTGATCCCGGTGCCGCCGCCGATCCGGGCGAAGACGAAGCGCATCCACGGCCAGCCGCGCGCCGCGGCGGTCGCCCGCGCGGCGAAGAACGCCCAGGCGGCCGAGGAGCCGGCGCAGGCGGCCGGCAAGAAGGAGAAGGCCGGCAAGAAGGAGCGGGCCGCCGCCGTGATGACGGCGAAGGTCGAGAAGCCGGGACGGGCGGCGAAGGCGGAGAAGGCGGCGAAATCTGTCGAGGAGCCGCCCGCAGAGAGCTGAGCCATGGGCATGCTCGAAGCGATCGGCAATGCGCTCCGCATCCCGGAGCTACGCCGGAAGATCCTGTTCACGCTCGGGCTCTTCCTGGTGTTCCGCATCTTCGCCCACATCGCGGTCCCGGGGGCCGACAAGACGCAGCTCGACCGGCTCTTCCACAGCAATACCTTCCTCGGGCTGCTCGACCTCTTCTCGGGCGGCGGCCTGAGCCAGTTCTCGATCATCGCGATGGGTGTCAACCCCTACATCAACGCGTCGATCATCATGCAGCTGATGACGGTCGTCTCCACCCGAATGAAGGAGCTCTCCAAGGAGGGTGAATTCGGCCGTCGCAAGATCACGCGCTGGACGCGCTGGCTGACCGTCGCGCTCGGCCTGCTCCAGGCGTGGGGCCTCACGATCCTGTTCAGCCGCCAGGGCGTGCTGAGCGGGTCGCTGGGCTGGTTCCAGATCATCGCCATCATGTTCACCCTGACGGCCGGCACCATCATGCTGATGTGGTTCGGCGAGCTGATCACCGAATACGGCATCGGCAACGGCATCTCGCTCGTGATCTTCGCCGGCATCGTGGGCCGGATTCCGACCGGCATCTACAACAACCTGAGCGGCGGAGCGGCCCAGACCAACCTGGCGCCGCTGCTCCTGTTCGCCGCGCTCGCGATCGTGGTGACGGCCGGCATCATCGAAGTCCAGCAGGCGCAGCGCAAGATCCCGATCCAGTCGGCCCAGCGGGTGGTCGGCCGGCGCGTCTACCAGGGACGGAGCTCCCACCTGCCGCTGCGGGTCAACCAGGCGGGCGTCATTCCGATCATCTTCGCGATCTCGATCATGTTCTTCCCCGTCATCATCGGCAACTTCCTGGCCAGCGCGCCCTCTCCGTGGGGCGACATCTCGCGGGCGCTGCGGACATACTGGGTCCCGACCGGTCCCAATATTCCGACCGACATCCTCTACAACTTCATCTACTTCGTCCTGATCTTCGGGTTCACGTACTTCTATACGGCGGTCACCTTCGACCCGGTCGACACCGCGGATTACCTGAAGAAGCACGCGGCCTTCATCCCGGGCATCCGGCCCGGCGTCGCCACGGCCCAGTACCTCGACCGCACGATGACGCGGATCACCTTCGCCGGCGCGCTCTTCCTCGGCGGGGTGACCGTGATCGTGCCCCTGTTCGCGACGGCGCTGACGCGGATTCCCACCCAGAACCTCTACCTGGGCGGCACCGCCATCCTGATCGTGGTCGGGGTCGCGCTCGACACCATGAAGCAGATCGAAACGCAGCTGATCATGCGCCAGTACAAAGGGTTCATCAAGTAAGCACGGTCACTGCCCGCACCATGAACCTCGTCATTTTCGGAGCCCCTGGCGCCGGCAAGGGGACCCAGAGCGGGTTCCTGATCCAGCGCTACGGCGTTCCGCAGATCTCCACGGGCGACATCCTCCGCGCCCAGCGCCGGGCGGGGACCGCGCTCGGCGAGCGGGTCAAGGGCTACATGGACCGGGGCGAGCTCGTGCCCGACGACGTCATGATCGACATCGTGCGGGACCGGCTCCAGCAGCCGGACACGGCGCGCGGCTTCATCCTCGACGGGTTCCCGCGGACCGTGCCGCAGGCCAAGGCGCTGGACGCGCTGCTGGAGCAGCTGCACAAGGCGATCGACGCGGTCCTCTACCTGCGCGTCGGCCGGCAGGCGCTGATCGACCGCCTCTCCCACCGCTACAGCTGCCGCACCTGCGACGCGGTCTACACGTTCACGCCGGAGCAGGCACGCAACGTCGGCCGCTGCGAGCGCGACGGCGGGGAACTCTACCAGCGGACCGATGACCGGCCGGACGTGGTTGCCCGGCGGATCGACGTCTTCCTCAAGAACACGGCGCCCTTGATCGATTACTACGAGGCCCAGCACAAGCTCCACAACGTCGACGGCCAACTCAGCGTCGACGCCGTGCGCGATGAGATCGCGCAGCGGCTCAGCCGGCTCGCCGGGCACAATGGGAGCCGTCCCGCATGACGCGGTCGGGCCGGGCGGCGCCGCGGGGGGGACGACCGTGATCATCTACAAGTCCAAGGCCGAGGTGGCCCTGATGCGGGAAGCCGGGCGCATCCTGGGCGAGTGCCTCGCCCACCTGCAGACCTGCGCCAGGCCGGGGGTGACCCTGCTCGAGCTGGACCGTGAAGCGGACCGCTTCATCCGGGCTCGCGGATGCATCCCGGGCTTCAAGGGCTACCAGGGGTACCCGAACAGCGTGTGCACGTCGGTCAACGACCAGGTCGTGCACGGGATCCCGAGCCATCGCAAGCTGCGCGAGGGCGACCTGCTGTCCCTGGATTGCGGGCTGATCCACCACGGGTTCTGGGCGGACGCCGGCGTCAGCCTGGGCATCGGCGCGGTGTCGCCCGAGGTGCGCCGCCTGCTGGACGCCACGCGCGAGGCGCTCGACATCGGGATCGCGCAGGCCCAGCCGGGCAACCGGGTCGGGGACATCAGCGCGGCCATCCAGGCGCACATCGAGCGGGCCGGCTTCTCGGTGGTCCGGCAGTTCGTCGGCCACGGGATCGGGCGGGACATGCACGAGGACCCGCAGGTCCCGAATTTCGGCATCGCCGGGCGGGGGCCGCTGCTCAAGCCCGGGATGGTGATCGCGATCGAACCCATGGTGAACGCGGGGTCACCCGAGGTGGCGCTGCTGGGGGACGGGTGGACGGTGGTCACGGTCGACCGCAGCCTGTCGGCCTACTTCGAGCACACCGTGGCCATCACCGAGACCGGGCCGGAGGTGCTCACCGCGATCCCGGCCGCGGCCGGCGCGCCGCAGGCGGCCAGTCTGTGATATCCTACTTCTTTGTGCGCCGGAAACCCGGCAAATTCGGCATGGCCGCGGGCTGATGCCGGAAGTTGTCGTGGGTCGGGTGGTAGAGCCGATGCCCAACGCGCTCTACCGCGTCGAGCTCGAAACCGGCCACAGGATCGTCGCGCACGTGGCGCCGGCCGCGCGGCTTCGGTTCCTCCGGGTGATCCCGGGTGACCGGGTTCGCGTGGAGGTGTCGCCGGTCGATCCGGGGCGTGGACGAATCGTGAGAAAGGCTGAGTGAGCAATGAAAGTGCGAGCGTCGGTGAAGAAGATCTGCGTCAAGTGCAAGGTGATCAAGCGCAAGGGCCAGGTTCGGGTCATCTGCGTGACGCCCAAGCACAATCAGCGACAGGGATAGGAGGCCAGCCATAGCACGAATCGCCGGCGTCGACGTACCCCGCGACAAGCGGGTCGAGGTCGCCCTGACCTACATCTTCGGCATCGGGCCGAAGACCTCGCAGCGCGTGCTCACGATCGCCAACGTCGATCCCAACCTGCGGGTGCGCAACCTGACCGACGAGCAGGTCAGCCGCCTGCGCGACGTGATCGACAAGGAGGCGAAGGTCGAGGGCGAGCTGCGCCGGGAGATCGCGCTCAATATCAAGCGGCTGATCGAGATCGGCACCTACCGCGGGCTGCGCCACCGGCGCGGCCTGCCGGTCCGCGGCCAGCGCACGCGCACGAACGCGCGCACCCGCCGCGGCCCGCGCAAGACGGTGGGCGTCAAGAAGAAGGCGGCCGAAAAGAAGTGATGGGGCCAGCCTGATGGCGAAGAAGAAAGTCACGCGCACCCGGCGCCGGGAGAAGAAGAACGTCACCGTGGGACAGGCACACATCCAGTCGACCTTCAACAACACGATCGTCTCGCTGACCGACGCCCAGGGCAACATCCTGGCCTGGGGCAGTGCGGGCAGCCACGGCTTCAAGGGCTCGCGGAAGAGCACGCCGTTCGCCGCCCAGATCACGGCGGAGGCGACCGCCCGCAAGGCGATGGAGCACGGGCTCAAGCAGATCGAGATCTTCGTCAAGGGTCCGGGCGCGGGTCGCGAGGCGGCGATCCGATCCCTCCAGGCCGCCGGGCTCGAGGTGACGGCGATCACCGACGTGACGCCCATCCCGCACAACGGTTGCCGCCCGCCCAAGCGGAGGAGGGTGTAGATGGCCTCCTACCACGACGCCGTCTGCCGTCACTGCCGCCGGGAGGGCGTCAAGCTCTTCCTCAAGGGCGAGAAGTGCTTCACGAAATGCACGCTCGAGCGCCGCGCCATGCCTCCCGGCATGCACACCCAGGTCCGGCGCCGCAAGGTGTCCGACTACGGCCTGCAGCTGCGCGCCAAGCAGCGCGCCCGGCGCATCTACTTCCTGCTCGAGGGGCAA
The DNA here is from genome assembly GCA_035632635.1 of Candidatus Limnocylindrales bacterium. GTDB lineage: Bacteria > Chloroflexota > Dormibacteria > CF-121 > CF-121 > CF-120. The sequence continues at coordinate 12,315 of DASQGL010000091.1, read as the reverse complement.
TTCCGCAACTACTTCGACCGGGCATCGACCATGCCCGGTGTCACCGGTCTGAATCTCCTGCGCCTGCTGGAGACGCGGCTGGACAACGTCGTCTACCGGATGGGTTTCGCCGCATCCCGGCGGGACGCGCGCCAGCTGGTCAGCCACCGGCATTTCGCGGTCAACGGGCGGACCGTGAACATCTCCTCGTACCAGGTGCGGGTCGGCGACGAGGTCGCGGTCCGGCAGGGCAGCCAGGAGATCGAGCGGATCAAGACGGCGCTCGAGGCGGGGGAGCATCGCACGCTCCCGCCCTGGCTCAGCGTCGACCGCGACCACCTGACGGGCAAGATCGTCAGTCAGCCCACCCGCGACGACATCGACCAGACCATCCAGGAACAGCTCATCGTCGAGTTCTACTCGCGCTAAGCCCACACACACAGGGAGGACCATGTTCGACATCGCCAAACCGCAAGTCAAAAGCATCGAAAACTCGAAGACGTACGGAAAGTTCCAGATCGAACCGTTGGAGCCGGGTTTCGGCACCACGCTCGGGAACGCGCTGCGTCGCGTCTTGCTGTCCTCGCTGAAAGGCGCTGCCGTGACGTCGGTTTCGATCGAGGGCGTCGCTCATGAGTTTTCCTCGATTCCCTACGTCAAGGAGGACGTGACCGAGATCATCCTCAATCTCAAGGGGTTGAACCTGATCTCGTATAGCGACGAGCCGGTTCACCTCACGCTCGACGTCACCGGGCCGCGCGAAGTCCATGCCGCCGACATCCAGGCGCCCAGCGACGTCGAGATCGTCAACCCGGACCTCTACATCTGCACGCTCGACAACAAGCAGGGCAAGCTTCGCATGGAGCTGACCGTCGAGCGCGGCAAGGGGTACGTGCCGGCCGAGCGCAACAAGAAGGAAGGTCAGCCGATCGGGGTGATCCCGATCGACGCGATCTTCAGCCCGGTCGTCAAGGCGAACTTCCTCATCGAGAAGACCCGCGTCGGACAGGACACGGACTGGGACAAGCTGATCCTGGAGGTCTGGACCGACGGCACGATTCCGCCAGACCAGGGGATCAGCGAGGCCGCCAAGCTGTTCACGAGCCACCTCGCGCTGTTCGCGCACTTCACGGACAGCATCATCGCGAACGAGGTGCCGCTGACCAAGGGCAACGACGTGGCCAGCCGGCTCGCCGACGTGCCGATCGAAGATCTCGACCTCTCGGTCCGGGCGCTCAACTGTCTCAAGGCCAACGAGATCACGAAGGTCGGCCAGCTCGTGGCGCTGCGCGAGGAAGACCTGCTCGGGCTGCGCAACTTCGGCCGCAAGTCGCTGGACGAGATCAAGGAGAAGCTCGTGCAGCGAGGCTTCCTGAGCCAGGAAGAGCTGAGCAAGGTCCTGGTCTGAGGCGCGGAGAGAAGGGCAGTGCGGCACCGCAAGACGGGACGGAAATTCGGCCGGACGACGGCCCATCGCACGGCGATGAGCCGGAATCTCGTCACCGCCCTGCTCGAGCACGGCCGCATCGAGACGACCGAGGCCAAGGGCAAGGAGCTGCGGCGCTGGGTCGAGCGCGTGATCACGACCGCGCGGGCGGATGACGTGGCCGCGCGCCGGCAGGTCGATGCGATCGTCCAGGACCGCGCCGTGTCCGAGAAGCTGTTCAAGACGCTCATGCCCCGCATGAGCAACCGGCCCGGCGGGTACACCCGCGTGCTGAAGACCGGTCCGCGACAGGGCGACGGCGCGCCCATGGTGCTCGTGGAGCTTGTCGACCGCTGATGAACATCAAGCTGATCGTGGAGTACGACGGCACGGCGTTCCATGGATGGCAGGAGCAGCGCAGCGGGGCGCGAACCGTCCAGGCGACGCTCACCCGGGCGATCCAGGATCTGACCGGCGAGGCGGTGACGCTGATCGCGGCGGGCCGCACGGACGCCGGCGTGCACGCGCTCGGCCAGGTGGTCAACTTCCGGCTCGCGCAGCCGTTTGCCCTGGACCGGCTGCCCCTGGCATTGAACGCCCGCCTCGAGCCCGATCTGGTCGTGCGCCAGGCGGCGGCGGTGCCAGAGTCATTCCATGCCCGCTACAGCGCCCGGGCGCGCACCTACGCGTATCGCATCCGGCAGGCACTCCCGCGGGGCGCCTACCTGCGGCAGTACGCCTGGGCCGTTCCCGAACGCCTCGACCTCGAGACGATGCGTGCAGCGGGCGGGCGGCTCTGCGGTCGGCACGACTTCCAGGCGTTCGGCCGCAGCCCGCGGCCGGGCGGCCATACCATGCGGGAGGTCCTCGGCGTCCGGATCGACGACGACGCCGACTGGATCACGATCCTGGTCTCCGCCGATGCCTTCCTCTACGGCATGATGCGGCGCATGGCGGGCGCGCTCTACGAGGTGGGGCGGCGTCGCCGGCCGCTCGGGTGGATCGACGAGCTGCTCGGCGGGTCGGGGGTCGGGCTTCGGCCGGCCCCGTCCCACGGGCTGGTCCAGGTCGGGGTGGCGTACTGATGGCCGTCCAGGCCGCTCGCACCTACAGCGCGCGTCCGGCGGATCTCGCGCCGGTCTGGTATCTCGTCGATGCCAACGGGCAGACCCTGGGGCGCCTGGCCGCGAACGTGGCTCGCCTGCTGCGCGGCAAACACAAAGCGCAGTTCACGCCGCACCTGAACACCGGCGATTTCGTCATCGTGGTCAACGTGAAGGGCATCCGGGTGACGGGCAAGAAGATGACCGGCAAGGTCTACACGTCATACACGGGGTATCCGGGCGGGCTTCGCCAGCGCGCCTACGGGGACATGGTGACCCGCCATCCGACGTTTCCCTTCCGTCACGCCGTGGAGGGCATGCTGCAGCGCGGCACGCTCGGCCACGACCAGCTGAAGCGATTGAAGATCTACGCCGGCGAGGCGCATCCGCACGAGGCGCAGCGGCCGGTCCGGATTCGATTTGGATCACGTGGAGAGATCGAGACCATTGGCTGACACCGCCCACTTCTACTACGCGACCGGACGGCGCAAGAACGCCGTCGCCCGGGTTCGCCTGTATCCCGGCGACGGCACGATCATGGTGAACAACAAGCCGCCTCTCCAGTATTTCGGGCGCCGCCTGCTGGAGATGATCGTGGTCGAGCCCCTCAAGCTGACCGAGACCGCCAAGCGCTTCAACATCAGCGCGATGGTGGAGGGGGGCGGGGTCTCCGGCCAGGCCGGCGCCGTCCAGCACGGGATCGCGCGGGCGCTCTGCGTCGCCGACGTGGCGATGCGGCCGGTGCTCAAGAAGCACGGCCTGCTCACCCGGGATCCCCGGATGAAGGAGCGCAAGAAGCCCGGCCTCAAGCGCGCCCGCAAAGCGCCGCAATACACGAAGCGCTAGCCTGCTCTGCCGGGTACCGATACGCGCGACAGCGCGCCCCCCGGCTTTCCGCCGGGGGACCCCCTCGACCTGACCCAGAGTATCGAGATCGGCCGTATGCCGTTAAATAGCGCAGTTGGACACGATCATCAGGGACGTCACCGTGTTCCTCGCGAGCGAGCCGTGGTGGCGGCACCTCCTCGATCTCGTGGACGTGTCGATCGTCGCCTTCTTCCTCTACCGGATGTTCCTGCTCGTCCGGGGAACCCAGGCGGTGCAGCTCCTGGTCGGCGTCCTCCTGCTGGGGCTGGTGGGCTTCGCCGCGACCCTCTTGAACCTGCGGCTGCTGTCCTTCATCTTCCGCAACGCGGCGCCGGCGATCCTGATCGGCATCATCGTCCTCTTCCAGCCCGAGATCCGGCGGGCGCTGGACCAGTTCGGCCGGATCGGCTTCATCGGCCGGCCGCTGGCCCACTACAACCTCCAGATCTTCAACCGGATGATCGAGGACGTGATCCGCGCCACCACGAAGCTCGCCCAGCGCTTCACCGGGGCCCTGATCGTGTTCGAGAAGGAGACCGGGCTCGAGAACTACGCCAACACCGGGATCCGGATCAATGGCGAGTTGACCGCGGAGTTCCTGGAGGCGATCTTCTTTCCCAACTCGCCCCTGCACGATGGGGCGGTGATCATCCGGGGCAACCAGATCCTGGCCGCCGGCTGCGTCCTGCCGCTGGCGGACGAGGCCAACGTGCGGGAACGGATGGGGACCCGGCATCGCGCCGGTCTCGGGCTCTCCATGCAGACGGATGCGGTGGTCGTGATCCTGAGCGAGGAACTCGGCCAGATCGCCGTCGCCCACGAGGGCAAGCTCCTGCGCAACCTGGATCCCGATCGCCTGCGTCAGGTCCTGAGCTCGCTCCTGCAGCCACGCCCCGAGGTGCATCCGCCCCGCCTGGGGTGGAGGCGCTAGTAGGCTAGGAGCCGGAATGGGCTGGTTCGGCAACCTCCGACTGAAGCTGCTCGCGATCGCCTGCGCCCTGGCGATGTGGGGCGGCGTCGCCTACGCTGAGAACCCGACGACCAACAAGGTCTTCAGCCTCACCCTCGACCGGCCGAACGTTCCCGCCGGTCTCGTGGTCCTCGGCAGCCTGCCGCCGATCCAGGTCACGGTCGTCGGCAGCGCGCAAACGTTGCGCAACTTCGACCAGCGGAGCCTGACCGTGTCGGCGGATTTTTCGCGCCTGCACGCGGGCTCGAACCGGGTGGCCGTCCAGGTCCACAGCACCGACCCCACCGTCCCCGACAGCGGGCTCGACTATCAATCGGCGATCTCGGTGCTCGCCGACGAGGTCGCCAGCGCCGACCTCGCCGTCACCGTTCAGCGGCTGCACCAGCTCCCGTCCGGCTTCCACGAGGTCGCGACCGCGGTCAACCCGGCCAAGGTCACCGTCCACGGCCCCAAGAGCGAGCTGGCCGGAGCGCAGGCCGTGGTCCAGGTCGACCTGGCCGATCAGCAGGCGGTCATCGATCAGAGCTTCTCCGTCTCCGTCCTGGATCCCAACGGCCACAAGATCAGCCAGGCGCTGGCAACGCCGGCCCAGGTCGAGGTCAAGGTCACGATCGAGCCGGACGCGGTCACCGAGACGAAGGCGGCGGGCGCCGCCATCACCGGCCAGCCGGCCCCCGGGTACCACGTCACGAACATCCAGGTCACGCCCCTGACCGTCAGTGCCACCGGGCTGGCGGACGTCCTGTCGGCCCTGCAGCAGGTCGCCTCGGACCCGGTGGACGTCAGCAACCAGACGGCGGACGTGGTCAAGACGGTGGCGCTGCGGCCGCCGGCGGGAGTCCAGGTCAGCCCGCGGACGGTCCAGGTGCACGTTTTCATCGCCAAGAACCCGCAGGCGTCGCCGACGCCCGGCTAGCGGTGGCCCGGCCCGGCCGTAACCTTCCCCCCGGGAGGCTCGTTCGACCTCCATCATGAACTCGGCTCGTGGCGTCCGCGTGCCCTGGCTGGGAAGATAGACCACGATGTGCGGCATCATCGGCTACCTGGGTGACCGCGCCGCGGCCCCGATCATCATGGAGAGCTTGAAACGGCTCGAGTACCGCGGCTACGATTCGGCCGGGGTCGCCATCTACAACGAGGACGCGGACCGGACGTCGGTTGTCAAGAGCGCGGCCAAAGTCGACACCCTGGTCGACCGCCTGACCGAGGAGATGCCGGCCGGACATCTCGGCATTGGGCACACGCGCTGGGCGACCCATGGCCGCCCCACCGTGATCAACGCCCATCCCCACACCGACTGCACGAGCAAGTTCATGGTGATCCACAACGGGATCATCGAGAACTTCGCCGAGCTGCGCCGCGACCTGATCGCGAAGGGACACGTGTTCGTGTCCGAGACGGACACCGAGGTCGTCCCCCACCTGATCGAAGAGCATTTCAAGGGTGACCTCGTGGCGGCCGTCCGTGAGGCGCTGGGCAAGCTCCGCGGCGCCTACGCCATGGCGATCTTCTCCCAGCACGATCCGGACCTCCTGATCGGCGCGCGTCTCAATGCGCCGCTCGTGGTGGGGGTCGGGGAGAAGGAATGGTTCATCGCCTCCGACATCACGGCGATCATCCCGTACACGAAGAAGGTGCTGCTGCTGGGCGAAGGCGAGATGGTCGCGATCAGCTCGCTGGGTCCGGAGGTCGGGACGCTGTCGGGCTCGGCGGTCAAGCCGCGCATCATCGAAGTGAAATGGGATATCAGCCAGGCGCAGAAAGGCGGCTACCCGCATTTCATGGCGAAGGAGATCAACGAGGCGCCCCAGGCCATCTCGAACGCGCTGCGCGGCCGCCTGACCGACGAGGGCGAGGTCACGTTCGAGGAGTTCGGGTTGACCGACCGCCAGCTGCTCAAGTTCCGCGACATCAAGATGGTCGCGGCCGGGACCTCCTTCTACGCCGCCCTGGTCGGCAAGTACATCATCGAAGAGCTCGCCCGGATCCCGGTCGAGGTCGAGCCGGCCTCCGAGTTCCGCTACCGCCAGCCGATCATCGACCAGGACACCCTCGTGATCGGCATCTCCCAGTCCGGGGAGACGGCAGACACGCTGGCGGCGATCCGGGAGGCACACCGGCTCAAGGCGAAGGTCGTGTCGGTCACGAACGTCGTGGGCAGCTCGATGGCCCTGGAGAGCGATGGCGTGATCTACCTCCATGCCGGGCCGGAGATCGGCGTCGCCTCGACCAAGACCTTCATCGCGCACATCGTGTGCCTGTACCTGCTGGGCATCCGGCTGGCCGCGGTGCGCCACCGGATTCCGGCCGAGCGCCTGCGTGCCCTGGCCGCCGAGCTGAAGCGCCTGCCCGAAGCGGTCGACACCGTGCTGGAGCGCGCGGACACGCTGCAGGCCATGGCGCGAAAGTACGCCGGCTATCGCAACTTCATGTACATCGGCCGCGGCATCAACTACCCGATCGCCCTCGAGGGAGCGCTCAAGCTGAAGGAGATCTCCTATCTGCACGCGGAGGGCTATGCCGCCGGCGAATTGAAGCACGGGCCGATCGCGCTGCTCGACCGGAGCTTCCCGGTCTTCGCGATCGCGACCACCGGCGCCACGACGGAGAAGGTCGTGAGCAACGTCCAGGAAGTCCTGGCCCGCGACGCGCCGGTGATCGCCCTGGTGACCGACGGCGACCCGGTGCTCGACGAGATCGCGGCGGACCGGGTGGCGGTCCCCGCCGTCTCCGAATTCCTGTCGCCGGTGCCCAACGTGGTGGCCATGCAGCTGTTCGCCTATTTCGTGGCGACCGAACGGGGCTGCAACGTCGACCAGCCGCGCAACCTGGCGAAATCGGTCACGGTCGAGTAGGAATCGGCACAAGTCGGGTCAGGAGCGCGATCCGGAGCCGAGGGGGTCCCCCGGCCAAGGGCCAGGGGGCGCGCTTTCGCGCGAAAGGCGCCGGTGCCGGAGGGCGAGGTGCGAGCATCCGAGCCGGGCACTACAGTGTGGCCGGCGAGGGCGCCGCGGAGCCCCGGAGGCACCATGGCGCCTGTAAGTCCCTAATCTAAGCACGCAGATGGTTCCCCGGGTCGGCGTCGACGTCACCGCGATCGAGCGGATCGAGAAGGCCTACGCACGGCACCGGGATCGGTTCCTGCGGAAGTTCCTGACCGAGCGGGAGATCGCGTACTGCGGGCAGTCCGCCGAGAGCTGGGCCGGCCGCTGGGCCGCCAAGGAAGCGATCGGCAAGGCGATGCCGAGCGGGATCGCGCGACCGCGCATGATCGACGTCGAGATCCTGCCGCGGTCCGATGGCCGGCCGCACGTGTCGGTGGGCGCGCAGACGACGCTCGCCGGGCGGCACGTGGACGTCAGCATCGCCCACGACGGGCATTTCGCGATCGCGGTCGCGGTGATCCCGGACGCGGGCCCGATGGCCGGCCCACAGGCGCCGCCGGAGGGCTTCCGGCTGCCCGACCGGCCGCGCGACGGGCACAAGGGCACGTTCGGCACGGTCGTCGCCCTGGCCGGGTCCCAGGGCTTCACGGGCGCGGCCTATCTCACGAGCATGGGCGCGGCGCGGAGCGGCGCCGGCCTGGTTCGGCTGCTCGTCGCCCAGTCGATCTATCCCATCCTGGCCGGAAAGTGCACCGAGGTCATGGTCACGCCCGTCCCGGAGCTCTCGCCGGGCGTCGTCGGGCAGGTCGCGTTGAGCGACGTCCTGCGCGGATTCGCGGGGGCGGACGCGGGCGTGATCGGGCCCGGCATCGGCCGGGACCCTTCGACGCGCCAGCTGCTCGAAGACCTGATCCCCCGCATCGCCGCCCCGCTCGTCCTGGACGCGGATGCGCTCAACCTGCTCGCGGAGCACCGCAGCCTGCTGCCCCACCTCGTAGGGGACATCATCCTGACGCCGCATCCGGCGGAGTTCAGCCGGCTGAGCGGCCTCGCGGTCCCCGACATCCAGGCCGACCGGGAAGGTGTGGCCCGGCGATTCGCGCAGGCGTGGGCGAAGGTGGTCGTCTTGAAGGGGGCGCGCAGCGTGATCGCCGCGCCCGACGGGCGGGTCAGCGTGAACGAGGCTGCGACGCCCACGCTGGCGTCGGGCGGCACCGGTGACGTGCTCGCCGGCCTGATCGCCGGCCTGCGCGCCCAGGGGCTGCCCTCGTTCGAGGCCGCGGTCGCCGGCGTCCACCTGCACGGCCTCGCGGGGCTGCAACTCGAAGAGGAGGTGGGGCGCGCCGGAGTGCTGGCCAGCGACGTCCTGGGCGTGATCCCGCGCGTCATGGAGCGCCTCCGGTTGGCCGCCGGTTGATGCCGGACGGCGCGACGAAGTGGGCCGAGGTCGACCTCGACGCCATCACCGAGAACGCGCGCGCGGTCAGCGAGCTGATCGGTTCGGGCGTGGCCTTGATGGCGGTCGTCAAGGCGAACGGGTACGGCCACGGGTCGATCGAGGCCGCGCGGGCTGCGCTGCGAGGCGGGGCCACCTGGCTGGGTGTGTCCTCGGTCTCCGAAGGGCTGGAGCTGCGCGCGGCCGGACTGCCGTCGCGCATCCTGAACCTCGGCTACACGCCACCCGACGCGCTGGCGCAGGCCGTCGAGGCGGACCTCTCGCTCACGGTCTACGAGGACGGCACGCTGGACGCCCTCGAGCGCGTGCCCCGGCGCCATCCGACCGGGGTGCACGTGAAGGTGGACACCGGGATGCATCGCCTGGGCGCCCAGCCCGAGGCGGCGTGCCGGCTGGCCGGGCGGGTCGAGCAGTCGCCGGCGATGTCCCTCGAGGGCCTCTTCACCCACTTCGCCGATGCCGACGGGACCGATCCCGCGTTCACCCGGGCTCAGCTCACGACCTTCCTGGACGTCCGGCAGCGGCTGATCCAGGAGCGCGGTCCAGGCTTCGTGAGCCATGCCGCGAACTCGGCCGGCCTCCTCCGCTTCCCCGATGCCCGGCTGGACCTGGTGCGGGCCGGGATCATCCTCTACGGGGTCTCCCCGGCCGCGGACTTCCTGCCGCTCCCGCGGCTCAGGCCGGCCCTGCGGTGGGGCGCGATCGTCACCAACCTGCAGACGCTTTCGGCCGGGGAATCCGTCGGCTACGGCCGGCGGTTTTCGGCCACCTCGACGACCCGGATCGCGACCATCGCCGCCGGGTACGCCGACGGCCTCTTCCGCTGCCTCTCGAACCAAGGGCACGCCGTCCTGCGGGGCCGGCGCGTGCCCATCGCCGGCACGATCAGCATGGACCAGGCGGCCCTCGACGTGACCGCGGTGCCACAGGTGCAGATCGGCGACGTCGCCTGGCTGATCGGGGGTGAGGGAGAGGCCCGGATCCGGGCTGAGGACGTGGCCCGGGACGCCGGCACGATCCCGTACGAGGTGCTCTGCGCGGTCTCCGCGCGCGTGCCCCGTCGTTACCGCTCGGACGCCTGACGGAACTCGCTCTCTATACTCGGTGCAGGTGTCTTGATGACTGCGCTTCCTTTTCCCGCCACGCGTGCCGAGCGGCAGGCCCGACTGCGTGCCATGAGGCTGTACGTAATCACCGGCGAGGCCGGTGGGATCGCTGCCACCACCCGGGTCTGCGAGGCCGCGCTCGAGGGGGGCGCCGACGTCATCCAGCTGCGCAAGAAGCTGATGCCCAAAGGCGAGCAGTACCGTCTTGCCCGGCAGCTCCGGACGCTGACCCGCAACCATGGGGCGCTGCTGATCGTCAACGACCACGCCGACATCGCGGTGGCCGCCGATGCCGACGGCGTGCACCTGGGCCAGGACGATCTCGACCCGATCGTGGTCCGGCGTCTGCCCGGTTTCGAGCACCGGCTGATCGGCCGCTCGACGCACTCGCTGGCGCAGGCGCTCCAGGCGGTCGAGGCGGGCGCCGACTACCTTGGCGTCGGGCCCGTGCACGCGACCCCGACCAAGGCGGGTCGTCCGGCGGTTGGCATCGAGCTCGTCCGGGCGGTGGCCGCGGCGGTCTCGCTGCCGTTCGTCGCGATCGGCGGGATCGACCTCACGAATGCGAGCCAGGTCGTGGCGGCCGGAGCGCGAGCGGTCGCGGTCGTCCGGGCGGTCAGCGACGCGCGCGATCCCCGGGCTGCCGCCGAGGCGCTCGTGGGACAGGTCACCGCCCTGCTTGGTGTGCAGGTATGAGCGCGGTCACCGTCACGCTGAACGGGAAGCGCCGCGACGTCGAGGACGGCGTCAGCCTGCTCGACCTGCTCGGGCAGCTGGACATCCAGCCGGGCCGCGTCGTGATCGAGCACAACCGGGAGATCCGCAGGCGTGAGGACTTCGACCGGACGCATCTCCACGAGGGGGATGAAGTCGAGCTCGTCTACTTCGTCGGTGGAGGTCGGGACGACGACCCGTTCACCGTCGGCGGCCGGACGATCGGGTCGCGCCTGATCCACGGCACCGGGCGGTTCCCATCGAATGCCTGCCTCGACGAGTGCCTGCGGGCCGCGGCACCCGACATGATCACGGTGGCGATCCGGCGGCTCAGTCTCGAGGGACGCCAGTCCGAGCTGGAGGGCGTCGACCTGCGCCGGTTCACGCTGCTCCCCAACACGGCGGGCGCGACCACGGCCGAGGCCGCGGTCCGGCTGGCGCGGATGGCGCGGGCGGCGGGCTTCTCCGATTTCATCAAGGTCGAGGTGTGCGCCGATGACGACACCCTGCTGCCCGATCCCCGGGGGACGCTCGAGGCGACCGAGCAGCTGGTCAAGGAGGGCTTCATCGTGATGCCCTACACGAGCGACGACGTCATGCAGGCGGTCCGGCTGGCCGAGGCGGGGGCGGCCGCGGTCATGCCGGGGGCGGCGCCCATCGGGACGACGCTCGGCCTGCAGAACCCGCTCAACCTGCAGCTGATCGTGGACAAGGTCCGGGTGCCGGTCATCGTCGACGCCGGGCTGGGCACCCCGTCCGAGGCGGCGCGCTGCCTCGAGCTGGGCGCGGCCGCCGTGCTCGTGAACACGGCGATCGCGCGGGCGCAGAATCCGCCCGAGATGGCGCGCGCCTTCGCGGAGGCGGTGGTGGCCGGCCGGCGGGCCTTCCGGGCGGGACGCGCTCACATCGGGCTGCGGGCGACCGCGAGCAGTCCCAGGGAGGGCGTTCCCGTTTAGAGGCCGGGGCCCGACGGTGGCCGCGGCGGGCGAGCTCGGCGTCCTGCGCGCCCTGCGGCCCTACCTCGCCCGCCCGACCTCGGAGCTGACCATCGCCGCGCCGGACGACGACGCCGCGGTCTGGCGCGCGCGCGACGGGCTCGAGGTGCAGACGATCGACACCATGGTCGAGGACGTCGATTTCCGCCCGCGCTGGCCGGAATTCGATTTCCGCCTGCTCGGGCGCCGGCTCATGGCCATCAACCTGAGCGATCTCGCCGCCATGGGCGCCCGTCCGCGCTACGCGCTGATCGCCGCCTGCCTGCCGCGGAGGATGCGCCTCGATCAGGTCCGGCGCCTCTACCGCGGCATCGCCGACCAGGCCGCTCGGTTCGGGTGCCTGGTCGCCGGCGGCGACCTCAGCGCCATCGACGGCCCGCTCGTGCTCACGGCGGCGCTGACCGGCGAGGTGCCGCGCGGCCGGCATCCGCTGACCCGGACCGGGGCGCGTCCCGGGTGGAGCATCGCGGTGACCGGCCGGCTCGGGGCGGCGGCCCTCGGGCTGCGCGCGCTCGAAGGCGGTGGGCGTCTGACCGGGGCCGCCCGGCGGCGATGTGTCCGTGCCCTCCTCGATCCCGAGCCCCGGGTCTCGGCCGGCCTGCTGCTGGCGGAGTGCGGCATCCCGGTGGCGGGGGACATCAGCGACGGGCTCTTTCGGGAGGTCGAGAAACTGGCCGCTCCGGCGGGCCTCGGGGCGACCATCGACGTGGGCGCGCTTCCGCTGGATGCGAGCCTGGGTCGCGGCCGGGCGGCCTGGCGCAGCCTGGCCGTCTCCGAAGACTTCGAACTGGTCTGTGCGGCGCCGGCGCCGCGG
>DASQGL010000090.1:0-6005 GCA_035632635.1 Candidatus Limnocylindrales bacterium | reverse complement strand
GCTGGACCAGGGTGGGATTCAGGCCAAACGCCTCCGGGATGCGACGCAGGCGCGACTGGGCGGCGATTCGGTCGTCCTGCCGGAAGACGGTGCGCAGCTGGGCGGACAGCGCCGGCCGATCGCCTTCGGCCACCTGCGCCGTCACGTCACGGATCAGTCGGGATCGAGACCGCTGGAAGCTGGCACCGACAAACGCCTCCGCGATCGCCGGGGTGATTCCGGGGAATGCGTCCGCGGTCACCAGGCGGACGCCGTAGACGCCCCGGTCGCGCAGGCCGCGCAGCAGCCTCGACCAGGTCGCCGGCTGCTCGGGGTCGTCGATTTCGATCGCCAGGATTTCCCGCATCCCGGTGGCGGCGACGCCCACCACGACGATGACGGCGTGGCTCTGCACCCGGCCGCGCTCACGGACCTTCTGCCCGATCGCGTCGATCACGAGATACGGATAGACAGCGACCAGCGGGCGCGAGCGAAAGGTCAGAAGCCGCCGATCGAGCTCATGAGCCGCATGCACGACGTCCTCGTCGTTCAAGCCATCGACACCCAGGACCCGCGCCAGCGCCTCCACGCGTCGGGTCGCGCCGCCGGTGACGTAGGCATCCCGGATCGCGGCCAGCAGCGCCCAGTCGTGGCGCCGCCGGGGCTCCAGCAGCCGGAGCAGGTGCTCGCGGCGCGGTCGGGGCAGCTCGGGGGTTCGGCGGACAGACCGACGCACGGGGACCGCCCAGCGGTCGTCGGCCGGCGCGCGGAATCGATCCACTCGATCGAAGGCCGAAGGGCGTTCGTCCATGTCGGCGATGGCTGTCTTCATGAGCCGCATGCTATGCGCCGCTCCTTTCAGCGGCGTCCCCAGCCGGTAGGGATGCCCGGCCTCACGAATGCAGGGGGCGAGCCGCGCGTGGGCCGGACCCATCATTTGCAGGAGGACGGGCGCGCCGCCCGCGGCTATGGTCGTGGACATGGCAGGAGACCGGCGGCCGGCGATGGACGGCGACAGGACAGGGGCCCTCCCCCACTCCCCCTTCTCGGTCGTGTCCACATGGAGCGGCCGCCGGTCACAACTCCACGCCGCTCGCGAGGGCCCGTCACCTTGCCGCGGCCCCCTCAGGGGCTGATCGTTACGCGGCGCCGGCAAGAGCCGGACGCCTCGTTCGTTACCCGCAGTGACTACAAGGGAGGTCCATGCCGAATCCGATTCGCGTGCTGCTCGTCGAAGACCATCAGCTGGTGGCCGAGGGGATGCAGGCGTTGCTCAGCCGCGAGGCGGACATCCAGGTCGTGGGCGTGGCGGGGTCGGTCCAGGACGCGGTCTCGATGTCCTCGGCCGGTGCGCCGGACGTCGTGGTGATGGACTTCCGGCTGCCCGATGGGACGGGCGCGCAGGCAGGCGAGCGGATGCGCAGCCAGCGTCCCCGGCCGCGCCTGGTCTTCGTCAGCGGCGATGACAGCGAGGACGCGCTCCTCTCCGCCGTTCGGGTGGGCGCCTGCGGATTCCTGCCCAAATCACGCGCTTCGGCCGACATGGTCGAAGCCGTCCGGCGGGCGGCCGAGGGCGAGATGCTGATCCCCGCAGGCAGGCTGGCGGGGCTCTTGACCCGCGTCCACCAGCGCGCGCGCGAAGAGGCCGAACGCAGCCGTCTCCGCTCCCAGTTCACGCCGCGCGAGCACGAGGTGCTCCTGATGATGGCGCAGGGCCTGGACAACAAGGCCATCGCCCGCGAGCTGGGCCTGACGCTCAACACCGTGCGCAGCTACGTGCAGGACGTGCTCGAGAAGCTCGGCGCGCATTCGAAGCTCGAAGCCGTCGCGGCTGCGGCCCGTCAGGACCTACTGGTCGCCTGACCCGCTAGCAGAGGCCGCGCTCGACCGCGTACCGGGTCGCCGCGCTGCGCGAGGCAACGCCGATCTTGCCGTAGATCGAACGCAGGTGGGCGTCCACCGTGCGGGTGCTGAGGCCGAGGCGTCCGGCGATCTCCCGGTTGGTCAGACCGGCCGTGACCAGACGCAGGACGTCGATCTCACGCGGGGTCAGATGGTCGGGCAATTCATCAGAGGAGAACGGTCTCACATCAATCAATACTACACAATGTTCATCAATAATTAGCACAGCAAGAAGAGGGAGCCAGCGGGAGGGGGTGTTGGCTGGCTCCGCAGGGCAACGCGGTCGCTAGGTCAAGCCGTGCTCCATCGCGTATCGGGTCGCCGCGCTCCGGTGCGAGACCTCCAGCTTGCGAAAGATCTCCCGGAGATGCGCATGAACCGTGCGCCGGCTCAGGAAAAGCTCGTCGGCGATCTGAGCGTCGGTCCATCCCCTCGCCAGCAACCGCAGGACCTCAACCTGGCGCGGGGTCAGGTGATCGACGCCGACGGCATGCATTTGTTCCGACCGGACAGCGTCAATGCTGCTGTCCATCGCGCTCCCCGGGCCCCACCATGATCGCTGGTAGTGGCCGCACTAATCTTCTTCTGTTGTCACAGTGCCACGCTGCACCTACCGTGGCATCGGCAGGAGTGCCTATTTCACGTGACAAAGGCTCGGCAGTTCTGCCTAACTTTTCGCAGCCTACGCAAGGATGTGTGAACCCTCGCGTCGCGCCAGCAGGTGGGCGGGCGCAGAACCGCGGCGGCGCTGACGGAGTCCGATGCCACGCTGGGGCGGCTGCTTGCGGTGGTCCCACACGCCATGGCCATGGTCAGCGACGCGGAGACCTTCTGCTTCGTGAACGCGGCCTGGGAAACGCTGTTCGCCTACCCGCATGACGAGCTGCTCGGCAGCCCGGTCTCGTCGATCCTGGGAGGACTGCCCGCCACCGCGGCGGCGTCCCCTGTCCTCTTTTCCCATGCGCCGCTTCGATCCCGCGCGGGGCTGATCGGCCGCCGCAAGGACGGAGCCTGGCTCGCCATCGACGTCACCGCCCTGTCGATCGACACGCGGTCCCCCTCCATGCGCGTCCTGTTCGCCCAGGACACGGCTGAGCGCTGGCAGGCCGAGGACCAGGTCCAGGCGGCGGCGGAGCTGAACCGCAAGCGGATCTCCGACCAGATTCACGACGAGAGCATTCAGTCGATCACGGCGGCCAGCCTTCGGCTGCAGCAGCTCCGCCAGGGAGCTCGCGAGCCGTCGGAGCTGCGAGTCCTGACGGCCATCGAAGACCTGCTCGAGTCGACGAACATGGAATTGCGCCGGCTCATGACCCGGCTCCATCCGCCCGGCCTCGACGGCCTCGGACTCAGGAACCCGATCCGTGAGATCCTCGAGGTGACGCTGCTCGACCATGGGGTCTCGGTCCAGGTCTTCGACCATCTACCGCAGGAGCCCTCCGGACCGCGGCGCATCACGCTGTACCGGATCGCCGAACTGATGCTGCGCGCCGCCTGCGCGGCGCATCCGCGGCACCTGGTCGTGGAGATCGGGCTGCGTAACCATGGCCTTCTGCTCACGATCGACCACGACGGAACCGCCGGCGCGGTCGAGGACGTCACCACGGCGGGCGACCGCGACACGATTGCGTCGCTGGTCCGGCTGGCCGGCGGCTCGGTCTCGTTCGAGCGCACGGCCGCGGGTGGGGCGCGAGCCTCGATCTGGATCACCGGCGGCGCGGAATTCCACGGTCCGGGCGATCTCGGCCGGACCGCGGGAACGGCGGCGACGTGATCGCCGGGACGTCGCGGCCGGATGGCCCGATCGTCGTGCTGGTGGTCGAGGATCACCGCCTGCTCGCCGAGGGGCTGGTCTCGCTTCTCCGCGAGACGCCCGACTTCGCCGTGCTCGACTCGGTCGCGACCGTGCGGGACGCGGTCAGCCTGGCCGGAGAGTATGCGCCCGACGTGGTACTGATGGACTCGCGTCTGGCGGATGGCACCGGCTGCGAGGCGGCCGCCCGGATCCGGCGACTGAACCCACGGATCGCGGTCGTCTTCCTGAGTGCGGACGACAGCGACGATGCGGTGCTGGCGGCGGTCGAGTCGGGCGCCTGCGGCTACCTCTCCAAATCGGTGGCCGGGACCCAGCTGCGGACTGCGATCCGCGGCGCAGCCAGCGGTCAGATGCTCGTGCCGGCAGACCGCCTGGCAGCACTCGCGGGCCACCAGGAGAGGCTCGAAGCTCGAGCCCGCGCCCGGGGCCCCCAGGTGTCCGATCTGACCTCCCGGGAACGGCAGGTCCTCTCCCTCCTGGCCGGCGGCCTGGACAACCGCCAGATCGCCGCCCGACTGGGCATCGCGTACGGCACGGCGCGCACACACGTCCGCAACCTGCTGGAGAAGATCGGGGTCCACTCCCGCCTCGAAGCCGTCATGCGGGCTGGCGAGCGGGGCCTGCTCCTTTAGCCATCCGCCTGCCGGCTGCCTCGATTGCGCTAGGGCGGTCACCTGCAAGTGCGACTGGGGCCCGGGGCGCGGCCCGGGTAGCGTAACGTCAGATGCAAGCTCCAGCCGACGCATCCCCTCGATACAGCTCGCGCAGCGTGCTGGTGGCAGATGACAGTGAGGCGGTGCGCTCGAGTCTCTCGGAGTACATCGGCGGGCAACCCGGCATGACCGTGTCGGCGATGGCCGCCAACGCCCGGGCTGCGATCGAGCTGGCCGACGCCGTTCACCCTGACGTCGCGCTCCTCGACATGAACATGCCGGGCGGCGGCGCCCGAGCCGCGCGGGGGATTCATTCCATCTGTCCCCGGACGCGGATGCTGGCACTTTCCGTGCGCCGCGACGAGGAGAGCGTGATCGGCATGCTCCGGGCCGGGGCCAGCGGGTACCTGCTCAAGGGGGTCCGGCCGCAGAAGATCATGAGCGGGATCGAGCACGTCCTCAAGGGGCGTGCCGCCCTCTCGCCGGAGCTGGGGAGGCACGTGGCGCAACGGCTGGCGGTCATCCACGAGGTGAGGCCGCTCGATCGCGATCTCGAGCGCCATCCGGTGCGCGTCCTGGCGGTCGACGACGACCCGGCAGTCCTCGAGGCGGTCGGCGCCCTGCTGGCTGACGAGCCGGGCATGCGCCTGTGCGGCGCTGCCACCAATGTCGAGGACGCGATCGAGCTGGCCTCGACGACCAGCCCCGACGTCGCCCTGATCGACGTCCGGATGCCCGACTGGGGCGGCGAACGCATCGCCTTCGAGATCGGCCTGGTGGCGCCGGCCACGCGGATGATCGCCTTCTCGGCGAGCGACGACGCCGAAGAGATCGCGGCGATGCTGCGCGGAGGCGCCTGCGGCTACATCGTCAAGGGCTGGGGCAGCCAGGACCTGACCGACAACATCCACGCCTGCGCCCGCGGCCACATCGTGCTCGACATCGGCGCCGACGCGCTGCGCGAGCTCGTGACCACGCCACTCTTCGGACTCCCCACTACGGAATGGACCACGGTCTAGGGCCACGCATCATGGCCGAGCGAGACGGTGCGAAGAAGGAGGGGGATGACGAGGCGCTGATCCGCAAGCGCCTGGAGGCGGCATTCGCGTCGAGCGCGGAGGGGAAGGTTCGCATGATCCGTCGACGCCGCAGCAGCGGGCTGCTCTATCAGGTGCGTCGTAAGACGCCGCGGAAAGCCGCGGACCTCTAGACCGGGCGGTCTCTACCTCAAGCCGAAATCTGGTCCGACTCGCTCTCCGTCCGCTCCTGGAGGGCCGGGAGCCAGAACGACACCGTCGTTCCGGAGCCTGTGGACGATTCGATCTTGCACCAACCGCCGGCGATCTGCGCGCGTTCGCGCATTGCGGTCAATCCCAGGTGCCCGGGGCTCGATTCGCCGTTCGGCGCCAGGAACCCGTCGCCGTCATCGACGACCTCCACGTGCCAGCCGCGGTTGACGTTCTCCATCTGGAGCTGCACCGTGCTCGCCCGAGCGTGCTTGCGCACGTTCGCCAGCGCTTCCATCGCGATCCGGTAGAGGATGATCCGGGTCTCGGGCGGCGGCTCCTCGGTCAGTCGATTCTCGACGCGGAATTGGATTCCGGCCTCGGACTGGATCCGCTCGAGCTGAGCCCGCAGGGCTGCGGCCAGCCCGG
>DASQGL010000089.1:0-1687 GCA_035632635.1 Candidatus Limnocylindrales bacterium | reverse complement strand
TAGCCGAAGGTCCGCCCGCCCTTGTGCGGGATCTCCCGGGCCGTGATCCGGAAGCCCTCGATCATCCCCTCACCCTCGTCGATGCCGAGGAAACGCCAATCACCGCGCAGGCCGTTGGGATCGATGGCGAAGCTGGGCGGGGACATGGCGCGCGACAGCACCGCCAGCGGATCGCCCTGGGTTGGCATGAGCAGCAAGACGCGGGCATCGTCCCGGTCACCTGCCGGACGCCGGTGCCCGCGTCCAGGACCAGGACGACCCGTCCATCGTCATGCGCCAACGCGACGCACGGGGTATTGCCGCCAAAGCGGTCGAAGTCCACGCCGGGCGTGGGGGTGGACCCTCGAACCCCGCAGACGATCACGCGCACTCGGGGTTGAGTCTACGGCCGTTCGCGGCGGTGGCCTTTCGCGATCTCGGCAAGCGCCTGCGGGTCGATCTGGTCTGAAGGTGCTACGGCGACGCGGGCGGGCGTGACGGCACGCAACGTCGCGCTCCGCCGGCCGCTCTCCAGCAGCGCGCGCTCGCCCAGGATCGCGCCCGGCCCGACCTCGGCCACCGGCTTGCCGTCGACCTCGACCCCAAGAACGCCGTCAAGGAGCAGGAAGAGGTCGGAACCCTCGGCGCCCTCCTCGACCAGCGTCTCGCCGGGGCGGATGGTTCGGATCTTCGGCTTGACCCCGCCCCGCATGATCGTGCGCGACACCTCACGCTCGACCGCGGTCTCGACCTCGGTAATGACCGCCGGCGAGTCCTCGGCGCCCCACGGCGTCTTCTCGCCGAAGATCTGGTCGGCCCAGGTGCGGAAGTCGGTGAGGCCGACCTTCCTGGAGAGGTTGCCGCCGGCGTCGTAGATCCAGTGACGTGGGAACGGACTGGCGCCGACCACGTCGAAGGACGACGAGCCATCGGCCCGCAGCGTCAGCGCCAGCGTGGTCCAGACCAGCGGCGGGGAGAACTGGACGAAAGGCGGCCGGTTGACCTTTCGCGGCATCGGGACGCCGACCCGCCCGCCGGCCGTCTGCACGAAGCGCGCCTGCCCGTCCCGAACCTGCGGCTCGGGACGGAGGTCGGGGAACGGGATCGCGGGAAAGGTCAACGATCCGGCGCCGAAGTCGAGGCGGGTCCGCCCCATGTGTCCCCGGCCGGCGTGACCGTACCGGACGATGCGCCCGTCCTCGACCTCGATGAACGCCCGCAACTGGTTGGCGAAGCGGATCGTGCTGGAGGCGGCCAGCGCACTCACGTCGTCGAGATGGTCGCTCGGCGGATCATCGTAGTGGAACGGCCCGGCCTGGAAGGGCAGCTTCATCAAGCCGGGGATCGCTTCCGATGGAATCCACGAGACGGACGTGACGGATGACTCAACACGCATGGCTGACCTCCCTGGGTGGTGCGCCGCGACAGCTCAAGGCTACGCGGGTCAGGCGGTGAAGGCGAGGGTGCACGCCACAGGGATCGGGGGCGGGGGGTTCGACAGCATCCGGGCCCCACAGGACCTCGGCCAGAACGTGGTCCTGGCGGCGCGTGGCACCCAACCGGTCCTGGTGGCTACCTGCATCTGCGGGGGCGTACGCAGTCCGCGCGGGGAGGAGGCCGCTCCCCCCGATCGCCGGTATCGTCGCTGGCATGAACAAGCATGCCCTGGCCATCGTCGCCGCGTCATTGGTCGGCGGTGCGCTGAGCA
>DASQGL010000088.1:0-2330 GCA_035632635.1 Candidatus Limnocylindrales bacterium | reverse complement strand
CCGCAGATGCCAGCGTGGCGGCGGAAAACAACCTGACTCCCCACCTCTCGCAGCGACGGAGGATCTATGGGCTCGAGTACGAAGCCTTCTCCAACGCGGACTACCTTGCGCTCGACTTCGCGGCGCTGCATCGTGACCCGGTGGCCTTCGAGCACCAGGTCGACGCGTACATCGCCCTGGGATACCGGGTGATCGCCCGCCAGACCGGCCTGGCGCTGCTGGAGCGCGCCGGCTGAGCCTGGGCCCAGGTCAGGCGAAGCGGACGATGATGTAGTAGTAGTAGGTCGGCGTCGTCCCGTCGGCGCGCACGCCGTAGACCTTGACCTGGCCTTTCGCGCCGGATTGGGCGCCGCTGAACGTCACCTGGACGTCATAGTGCCCGAAGTCGGGCGCCGAGGCGGAGGCGGTCGTCTGGGCCCGCCCCAGCTCGTTGCCGGCGCTGTCCAGCACCACCGCCACAACCGTGCCGTTCAGGACGCTGGCCGCGCCGGAGACCTCGATCGGGCTGCTGATCGCGGTGCTCGCATTGGGGCTGTCGATGATGATGTGGCTGCCGTCGGGGATGGGCGTCGCCGCCACCCCGTTCGGGGTCGCGGAGGTCCCGGCGCTGGGCGAGGCGGACCCGGTGACGGGAACGGTCGAGGCGCTCGGCGACGGGGTCGTGCTGGGCAGGATGAAGACCGTCTGGTTGTCACCGCTCCCACAGGCCGCCAGCGCGACGCTCAAGGCCAGCCCGAGCCCGGCCGCCATGATTCCGATCGTCCTGGGTGTCCGCATCTCCCCTCCCGTGAGACCCGCCAGTCTGGGCAGGGCGCCATTCTAGGCCGCCACCCCGGCGGCCGTCTAGCAGGGGCGCCCGACCGCCGGGCGGCAGACCGGATCGGTCGTCGAGCGCAGGATGTGGATCGCGTGCAACCCGGCTCGCATCCACTGGTTCGAATGGAGCCAGCCCTCGACTCCCCAGAGCAGGACGAGGCTGGCGCCGCGGTCCCGGTAGACGTCGGCGCTCACGATCAGGTCGGTCGTGGTGAAACCTGACGTTTGGGCCCACGGCCCGGCCTGCATCTCGGTGATCCAGAGCGACCGCCCCGACGCCCGCGATTGCTGCGACCAGTAGTCGATCGTGTCGGCCTTCCAGCCGATCCGCTCGATGGCGCTGTCCTGCGACAGCGGCGTCGATGGGGTGACGACGTAGATATCGAGGCCGAGCGCGTCTCCGAGCTGGAGCGCCCTGGCCGGATGCCCGGCCGGTTTGGGTCCGGGCAGCAGGTTCCACAGCCAGGCCAGCGGTCCCGAGCCGCGCTTGTCGAGAGACACATGCGCGGAGTTGAAGGTGGTGACCACCGCCGGATGCACCCGATCGACCTTGCGCAAGAGCTTCAGCTCGCTGCTCACGATCGCGGACGGCACGGCCACCGAGCCGGATTGATCGCTCACGACGTTGTCGAGCGGCTCGTTCTCGATCTGCCAGCCGAAGAGGATGGGAAGCGGGGCGAACTGCTCGAAGCTCGTCGTCAGGTATTGCGTGTACTCTCGCGAGGCATACAGTGTCTTCAGGTTGCGGACCGCTCCCTGGCTCACCCACCCGGGCAGGTGCAGCTCCGGGTAACTGATGTTGCGCGCCCCGACCACGAGCAGGATCCGGGTCTGGCGGGTCGCCGTCGTGTCGTAGTCGGTCACGACCTGCACCAGGTCGTCGATGGTGGTGAAGTCGAAGTCGCCCGGGCTCGGTTCCACCTCGCTCCAGTAGACGGGCAGCCGGACCACGTCCGGGGACAGGCGGTCGAGCAGCGTGCGCAGGGCCTGGGTGGGCGTCTCCCCCGCGGCCCAGGAGACCGCCCATGGGCTGAACGAGAAGCCAACCAGCGGAGGCGACGAGGCTTCGGGCAGCGCCTGGATCTGGGCCGGCGCCGATGCCACGCCGCTGACAGCCAGCAGCCCACCCAGGCTCGCCGGGACGGCCCCCCTGAGCCATCTCCTCCAGCGCCGCATCCCTGGCTAAGGGTAACGCGTCCTCATAAGAAACGACAAAGAATCGCGAAAAGCTCCCTAAACGCGAGACCGAAGCCTGAAGCGCTGCGTCTTGCCGGTAGCCGTCTTGGGCAGCTCCGGGACGAACTCGATCCAGCGCGGGCGCTTGTACTCGGCGATCTTCGAACGGACGTACTCCTGCAGCTCCCGGGCCAGCGCCTCGGACGGCTGGGCGCCGGCCTTCAGGACGACGAAGGCCAGCGGCTTGTCGAGCCCATCCTGGTCCTTGCGCGGGACCACGGCGGCCTCCTGGACCGCGTCGTGCTCGATCAACGTGTTCTCGATCTCGACCGGGCTGA
>DASQGL010000087.1:0-20477 GCA_035632635.1 Candidatus Limnocylindrales bacterium | reverse complement strand
AGCCGGGACAGGGCGCGATTGACGTTCTCCCGGCTGGCCGCCACCATGCCGGCGAGGGTGCGCTGGGTCAGGCGCAGGGTGATCCGCGTGCCGCCGGGCGCCTGCTCGCCGTGGGTCTCGGCCAGCTCCAGCAGCTTCTTGGCCACCCGCCCGGGGATGTCCAGGAAGGCGGCCTCCGAAAAACTCTCGTCCATGTCGCGGATGTACCCGCCCAGCATCCGGATGATGTGGGTGGTCACCTCTGGATGCCGGTCGACGAAGGCCATGAAGGCCTGCCGCTCCATGGTCAGGCACTCGGTCAGCTCCATCGCCTGCGCGTCCGCCGTGCGCGTGGCCTGGTCCTGGAAGAGGGCCAGCTCCCCGAAGGTATCGCCGGGCAGGAGGATGGCGAAGACGACCTCCTCGCCGTGGCGCCCGAGGCGGGCGATCTTGATCTGCCCGGAGTGGATGACGTAGAAGGTCGTGCCCGGATCCCCTTCGTGGAAGACATAGCTGCCCCGCGGGAACGTGCGCGAGCGAATCGCCGGCACGAGGGACTCCAGCTCGGCGGCCGGGACGCCGCCGAACAGCGCCGTCTTGCCCAGGACCGGCACCGGGTCCATCCGCGCATCATCGCAGGCCGGCGGGGCAAAAGAAAGGGCAGCTGGCTGGGCTGCCCCAAGCGCGCTTGCGGGCCGGCCTACTTCTTGAGGCTGGAACGGACGCTCCTCGACACGCGGCGATCGCTCTCGCGCTTCTCGCCCGCCTTCGCGGTCGACTTTGCCTTCTTCTTCTCGGCCATGACGTTCACCTCCTTGCCATCGGACTTCGACGCTGCAACCTTCCCTCCGATCGTCTTCTGCGGCGATGCCGTTGGTCACTCCGCCGGTGTGTTCTTCGTCACCTTCTTTGGCGCGGGCCCCTGGGCGCCGAGGAAGTCCATCCGCACGGGTTCGGGTTTCGGCTTGCAGACCCCGCAGTACAGGGCATCCTCGACCGCGAGCCCGTACAGCGCGCCGTCGGCCGGATACACCTCGAGGATGAAGACATGACGCTTCGCGTCGTCCCGGCAGAGCGCTCTCCCGCAGAACCGGCAGACGCCGTTGGCCGGGGAGGCGCAGATCCAGCACTGCATCAGCGTCGCCTCCGTCCCGAGTGCGTCCGCGGAATGCGCGACTCGGAGACCCGGGCGATCTGCCCTTCCAACTCCAGGTACCGTCCGACCAGGTCGCGGAAGTCCTGCCGCCCCAGGCGCCAGACCGATCCGCTTTCCTTCCCGGTCACGGTGGCCATCCGGGGCTGATCCCGGAGCAGCGCCATCTCCCCGAAATAGTCGCCCGGCTTGAGGGTGGCGAGTCTGCGCCGGCTGCGGCCCTCCTGCTGCACCACGTCGACCTGGCCCGCGCGGATGACGTAGAACGCGTCCCCCGGATCGCCCTGACGGATGAGGACGTCGCCCGCGTGAAACCCCTGCACCTGCATCTTCACGGCGAGCACGTCGAGCTGGCGCTCGCCCAGCCCCGCAAAGAGCGGGACCGTGTGGAGCCGCTGCCGCTCTTCGATCGCCTCCCGGACGCGCGCCTGCCAGCCGATGGGCCCGGCAAGCTCCGCCCAGAACACCTCCTTGCCGAAGACGAGCAACTTCAACGGCGTGTCAGCGAGGATGGTCGCGGCTCGCACGCCGCCGCCCAGGAGCGCCCGCTCGCCGAAGAAATCGCCGGCGGCGTAGTGGCCCACCACCTGGTCCTCGCCGCGCGCGCGCACCAGCACACAGGCGCGGCCTTCCGCGACCACGAAGAACTCGTCGCCCCGTTCGCCCTGGCGGACCACCTGGCCGCCCCGCGAGACGGCTCGCACGCGCGCCGCCCTCGCCAGGCGCTCGGCCACCGCCTCCGGGACGCCCTCCAGGAAGGCGACCTCCTGCAACAGGCGCAGCCGGTCCCGGATCCGGATCGTCTCGACCGCCTGCTTGGCCACGGTCGGCGCCCGCCGGAGGTGTCGCTGGTACTGCCACAGGCGGCGACCCAGGCCGATGGCCAGCGGCACCGCGATGGCCGCCACCACGGCGCCGGCGAAGATCTTGGCCAGCAATCCGGGCGTCCGCCAGAGCGGCTCCACGATCGGCTTCAGCCTGCGGCCCCACCAGGCGAACGCGAAGTAGATCGAGACGAAGGAGTACAGGGCCGCCAGGGCGCCGAACACCGTGTACAGCACCTCGCGGCGAGACAGCCTCTCCCGGTCGATCAGCAGGGCCCGCCACAGGGGCCCGGCGATGAAGGCGAGTGCGCGCTCGCGCAGGCGGGGCATCTCCAGCCAGTCGGTCAGGATGTAATAGCCGTCCATCTTCAGCAGCGGCATCAGGTTGAAGGCGTCGTTGATGTAGGAGACGATCGCGATCTTGAACAGGATCGTGGCCGGCAACCCGGTGGGCAGGACGAAGACCACCAGGCAGCAGCACCCGGCCAGGATGAAGCCCGAGTACGGCCCGGCCCAGGCGACCGCCATGCGCCGGTACCACGGTTGCAGCCAGGACTCGGTCACGTCCACGTACCACCCGGGCATGAAGTAGTAGAGGTTGAAGCCGCCCTCCGGGATGTGTCCGCCGAAATGCTTGGCGGTGACCGCGTGGGCGCTCTCGTGGACGGCGGTCACCACGATGTACGCGGCGACCAGCGCCAGGATGCCGGCCACGTGCGAGCCGGCGATCGGCGCGAAGGGGTCGTAGCCGCGGAGGATCTCGGCGACGCACGCGCTCAGGCCGAGGACGGTGATCAGGACGCCGGCGAGCAGCGCCGGCCTGGTGAAGAAGAGCCATCCGCCGTGCTCGTGCATCCAGGTCACGAATCCGTCGATGCCGCGCAGCGGGAACATGAGGTCGAGGACCGGACCCTGGGCGATCGCAAACCGCCGCCGGCGCGGCGGGTGCAGCGTCTCCTCCAGCGCGGCGAAGACGTCGCGGGGCGGGTCGCTCAGGAAGTCGTGCTCCCGCAGGTCCTGTACCAGGTCCGCGACCGCGTCGAAATCCATGCGGCCGAAGCGCTCCGTGTAGTCGACCACCAGGTCGGACACCTTGCGCGTGCCATCCATCCGTTGGGCCAGGTAGTCGTCCTCTTCGCTGAGCCGCAGGTAGGCGCTCCCCGGCGTGTACACCATGGCGTACGGTTCGCCGTGCCGGGTGCGCAGGCGCACCCAGGTCAGGTCGTCGCGGACCCTGGGCCGGTAGTTCTCCAGGCTCGTCCGCTCGGCCACGTCCTCCCACAGCGACCGCTGCCGGGTGGCCAGCATTCGACGACTATGCCCGCCCCCCGGATCGAAGTCAAGGCGTTTGCCCGATCGTGCCAAACGGCACACCCGCCGGGTGCCGGGCGGCATAGGCGGACGGCCGCCGCGGGGCTACGCTGCCCCCATCTCGAAGCGAGACGAGAGAGGAGAGAGAGATGAACGGGTACGAGTTCGACCTGGCGAAGTCGCGGATGAACAGCTTCATCGCCGAAGCCCAGCACGAGGCGCTCGTCACCCGGGCGGCGCGTGAGGGGCGGGCGGCGCGGACCGCGGCGCGGATGGCCCGGGCGGGCGTGGCGCCGGTCCGCAAGGCGTGGGTGCTGGCGGGCGCGGCGTTCCACAGCCTGGCGTCCTAGTCGGTGGAGATGATGCGGTTCGCCCTGCACCCGGCCCCGTGCCTACGGACGGGGTGCCGGCAAGTGTGTCATCGCCACCTTCACAGTTTCTCAACACGACTTGACCTGCCCTTCTTGACATTGCCTGGCTGAATCTGGCACTATCGCCGGAAGGCCTGAGGGGCTGGGGAGACTCCGGGAGGGAGAGCGGGGCAATCGTTGCAGCTGCCATGGAGGGTGGCGGCGGCATTTGCTATACCCGACCGGCCATCAAATCGCATTCAGGGGACCCTGCGATGGCCACAGTGCTTGCGGTCGACAAAGACCCGCTTCAGCTCGAGCTGCTCTCGTTCCTGCTCCGGCAGGAGGGGCACCGGGTGCATGCCACGCCCAGTCCGGAGACGGCGCTCGACATGCTCCAGTCCACGCTCATCGACCTGGTCATCATCGAGACGGTGCTGCCTCGCCAGGACGGCGTCCGCGTCTGCCAGCAGATCCGCCAGCTCAACCCCTACATGCCGGTCATGATCCTGTCCGAGCGCGGCGACGAGGAGCAGATCGTGCGCGGCCTGATGGTGGCGGCCGACGATTACGTCCTCAAGCCGTACTCCCCGCGCCAGGTCCTGGCCCGCGTGCACGCGCTGCTGCGGCGGGCCAACCTCAACCGCGGCGGTCGCTGGCAGGACGAGAACCTCGCCATCGGCGAGATCACGCTCAATCTGCAGCAGATGCACGCGATCGTCAACGGCCGGCGGGTCGCCCTCTCCCCGCGCGAGCTCTCCCTCCTGCACGCGCTCATGGAGAATTCCGGCCGCGTCCTGAGTCGCGATCAGTTGATGCGGGTCGCCTGGGGCAACGACCACGTGAGCACCCTGAAGAACGTCGACGTCCACATCCAGCGGATCAAGAAGAAGTTGCAGCCGCACCTGTCGGGCGGGTCGTACATCGAGGCGCTGCGCGGCTTCGGCTACAAGTTCGCCATCCCGCGCCCCCAGCCCGCCGTCCTCCATTAGGGCGGCGGCGATCCGTCCCCTAGGCTGACGTCGCGCCCTGCAGCGCCGCCCGCCGCGCCGTCCAGTAGGCGAGCCGTTCCTCCATGCGCACCAGGTGGGCGTGGAGCAGATCGAGGTCGGTGGCCTGGCCGTCGGGGCTGTGCCCGTCCAGCGACTCGCCGGCGGTTCTGATCGAGGCGGCCACCTTGCGGCTGAAGGCGAGCAGCTCGGCGTAGACGTTGATCCAGTGCTCGGCGTCTTGCAGCACGGTGCTGCTCTCGTCTTCGCCGGGCATCAGGCGGCGGCGGCCGCCGCCCGGTTGCCGCTCGGGCGCGCCGTTCTTGCTCAGGAGTAGCCGGTCGGCCATCGTCGTCCCTCTCCTCGGCTGTGGGCTCCAGGGCGGGGCACTCCCACCTTCGCGCCTCACGCTACCAAATGCTGTCTTTAGTGTCAATAGTTGCATTGCCGGCCCTTTTTCCAGTAGATTGGGAGGCGATGCCGGACCTCACCCGCGACGGGCTCGGCCGGGCGACGTTTCACCTGCCCGGCGACCTGCTCAACGAGCTGCGCAACACGGTGGTCGCCCTGTCCGGTCCGCCGGAGCGCCTGACCATGTCCCGGCTGGCCGAGCTGGCGCTGCGGCACGAGCTCGACCGGCTCAAGGCCACCCGCAAGGGCGCCGGGCGCGGCAAGGCGTTCCCCCAGCGCCGCGGCGAGGTCACCCGCGGCCGCCCGATTCGCTAAGCCTTCACGCCGCCAGCCGGCGAGCCGACATCCGCGACCATTCCCACAGCCAGCCCGGGACCTCGCCCGCCGGCATGGGGTGACTGATGAAATAGCCCTGCGCCGCGGAGCAGCCAAGGCGCTGCAGGGTCCGCCAGGTGGTCTCGTCCTCGACGCCCTCCGCCACCGCGTTGAGGCCGAGGCTGCCGGCCAGCTCGATGGTGGCTTGCACGATCGCGGCGCTGCCCGAATCCGTGGCCAGCGCCCCGACGAAGGACCGGTCGATCTTGATCTCCTCGACCGGCAGCCGCTGCAGGTAGGCGAGCGAGGAGTACCCCGTGCCGAAGTCATCGATCGAAAAGCCGAGCCCCAGCGCGCGCAGCTGATTCATCGTGTCCAGCACCCGGGCGGGCTCCGTCATGAGGGCGCTCTCCGTGATCTCCAGCTTCATCTGGTGCGCCTCGACGCCGGTGCGGCCGATGACGTCGCGGAGGGTCTTGGGGAACTGGGGATCCAGGAGGTTGCGCATCGAGATGTTGACCGCCACCGGAACGGAAATGCTGGATGCCCGCCACTCGACCATCTGCCCGCCGGCCAGTTCGATCAGGCAGGCGCTCAGCGGCTTGATCAGCCCCATGCGCTCGGCCACCGGGATGAACTCCGCGGGCGGAACCCAGCCCCGCTGGCTGTGCCGCCAGCGGGCCAGCGCTTCCAGCCCGGTCACCGCCCCGGTGGCGAGCGCGACCTGCGGCTGGTAATAGAGGATGATCTCGCCCAGCGAGATTGCCCGGCGCAGGTCGCCCTGCAGCACCAGGCGGCTGGCATCGTAGGGGTCGTCCTCGGGCCGGTAGAGCGCGTAGCTGTTGCCGGCGCGCTTGGCCACGTACAGGGCGACGTCGGCGCGCTGCAGCAGCATCTCGGCGGTCGTGCCGTGCTGCGGGGAGACGGCGATGCCGATGCTCGCCGCCACCTCGAGAGCGTGGTCCTCGACCACGAAGGGCCGCTCGACCCCCAGGATCGCGTGCGCGACGTTCGCGGCGCGGTCAGCGTCCGAATCCACGAGCAGGATGCCGAACTCGTCACCGCCGAGCCGGGCGATGAAGTCGCCGGGCTCGAGCTGGTTGCGCAGCCGCGGGCCAACCTGGCCGAGCAGGCCGTCGCCGATCTGGTGACCGAACGTGTCGTTGATCTCCTTGAAGTTGTCGATGTCGAGCAGCAGCAGCGCGCAGCGGCGCCGCTGGGCGAGCTGATGCTCCAGCCGCTGCTGGAGCATCAGCCGGTTGGGAAGATTGGTCAGGCGGTCGTGCAGCGCCTGGTGCTCGAGCTCCCGCTGCGCGTCGCGCTGGCGGCGCCGCAGCCGGGCCTGCTCGAGGGCGTTCTGGACGGCCGTGCCGAGCCGGGCCATCCGGTCCTTGAGCACGTAGTCCATCGCCCCCAGTCGCACGGCCGTCACCGCAAGGTCCTCCCCGATCGCGCCCGAGACGATGACGAACGGGATCTCCAGCCCGGCCTGCTGCATCAGCTTCAAGGCCCGGATCGCGTCGAACTGCGGCAGGTGGTAGTCGGCGATGATCAGGTCCAGCTCCGGGTTGAGGTTGGCGGCGAAGCCCTCCTCGTCGTCGACCCGTCGCCAGGTCGGATCGAAGCCGGCGAGCCGGAGCTGATGGAGGGCGAGGGCCGCGTCATCCGCCTGGTCCTCCAGGATCAGCACGCGTATGGGGCGTCCGTCCATGGCCTTTGAAGGGGTGCAACGCGCCCAGGGGCAATTAGTTGTGTCCCGTTCAGTTCTATCACCGTGACCGCGAGCGCCGCCGTCGCCCTCCTGGGCCTCGCCACCACCGCGATGTTCGTCGCGATCGCCGCGCTGACGATTCGTGACTGGCTCGCGACCAAGGACGTGAGCCGGATGTACCTGGCACTGGCCATCGGCTCCCTGGCCGCCGTCTCGATCCTCGGCCAGGCGGCCCAGGTCCTCGGCCCCTGGTTCGCCGGCCTCGACTCGGCGCTCACGATCGTCATCTTCCTCGGCTCGGGCCTCGCCCTGCTGCTCTTCCGGGACAGCGTGATCCCGCTTCCGCGGCGCACCCGGCGGCTGGTGATCGGGGTCGTCGCCGGGACGGCGCTCCTGAACCTCGTGATCCAGCTGGCGGCGAGCCGGACCGCCCCGAGGCCGCTCCTGCTGCTCGGCGAGGTGGCCTTCGTGGTGGTGTGGAGCGGCTGCGTCGGCGAGCCGAGCCTGCGCCTGTGGCTGGCCTCGCGCCCGCGGACGGCGGTCCAGCGGTCCCGGATGCGGGCGCTCAGCCTGGGCTACCTCGGCATCGTCGCCATCCTCCTGTCGGCGGTCTTCGCGGGCTCGTTCGGATCGACGCCCGCCGTCCGCATCGCGATCGCGCTCGCCACGCTCGCGATCGTCCCGCTGCTCTATGCCGGCTTCGTGCCCCCCACCTGGCTTCGCCGCGTCTGGCGCCACAGCGAGGAAGGCAAGTTCCGCCAGGCCACCCACGACATCGTCCTGTTCGCGGCGGACCGCGCCACCTTCGCCGCCCGCGCCCTCGACTGGGCGGTGCGGCTCAGCGGGGCCGACGCCGGGTTCTTCCGGTCGGCGGGCACGATCATCGCCACCCAGGGCATGACGGCGGAGGCGGCCATGATGCTCGCCCCGCGGGTGGCCACGGCCGCCGCTCACCAGGTCCTGCCGCTCGGCGGGACGCCGCCGAGGAGCGCGATCGTCGCCCAGCTGGCCGGGGCGAACGCGGCAATCGTCCTGGTGGGCGGCCCGTTCACGCCGATCTTCGGCACCGACGAAGAAGCCTGGCTGCGGCACTACGCGGCGCTGGTCAGCACCGGGCTCGACCGCGTTCGCCTGGTCGAGGAGCTCAACGGGGTCAACGTCGAGCTGGAGAAGACCGTCAAGGCGGTCACCGAGCAGACCCGCCAGCTGGAGGCGGCCAACCAGGAGCTCGAGGCCTTCTCCTACTCCGTCTCGCACGACCTCCGCGCGCCGCTGCGCGCCATCAGCGGGTATACCGGCATCCTGCTCGAGGAGTACAGCGGCGCGCTCCCCGAGGAAGGCCTCGGCTTCTTGAAGCGGGTCAAGGACAACAGCGACCACATGGGCCGCCTGATCGATGACCTGCTCGCCTTCTCCCGGCTTGGCCGGCAGGCCGTCCGCCCCCAGCGGCTGCGCACCCGCGCGGTGGTCGATCGCGCCCTGGCCCAGCTCGGGCCCCAGGACGGCCGTCAGGTCGAGGTGGTGATCGGCGACCTGCCCGACTGCGAATCCGATCCCGGCCTGCTGGAGCAGGTCTTCGTCAACCTGCTCAGCAACGCCTTCAAGTACTCGCGCCGGCGCGACGACGCCCGGATCGAAGTCGGCGCCTTCGACGCCGCCACCGGCTCCGAGGGCCCGGTCTTCTTCGTCAGGGACAACGGTGCCGGGTTCGACATGCGGTACGTCGACAAGCTCTTCGGCGTCTTCCAGCGGCTGCACCGCAGCCAGGACTATGAAGGGACGGGCGTCGGCCTCGCCATCGTCAAGCGGATCGTGGCCCGCCACGGTGGCCGCGTCTGGGCCGAGGCAAAGGTTGGCGAGGGCGCCACGTTCTATTTCACGCTGGGCAGAGGAGGATCGGAATGGCAACCGGCGATAGCGGCGTAGACATCCTCATGGTCGAGGACAACCAGGACGACGAGGAGCTCACCCTTCGCGCGCTCCGCAAGTATCAGCTCACCAACCGGATCCACGTGGTCCGCGACGGCCAGGAGGCGCTCGACTACGTCTTCTGCGCCGGGCGCTACGCCGACCGGCCGATCACCGATCGTCCGCACGTGATCCTGCTCGACATCAAGCTGCCGCTGATCGATGGGCTCGAGGTCCTCCGCCGGATCAAGTCCGACGAGCGGACCCGGACCATCCCGGTCGTCATGCTGACCTCGTCCCGCGAGGAGCGGGACCTGGTCGAGAGCTACCGCCTCGGCGTCAACAGCTACATCGTCAAGCCGGTGGACTTCGACCAGTTCACCGAGTCCGCCCGGACGCTCGGCCTGTACTGGCTGCTCCTCAACCGGCCGCCTCGGGCGGCCTGATCCGGCGCGCCGACATTGCGATCGCCATATTGCGCTCGCACTAGGTACAGCAAGCTTGCGGCGGGCCTCCCGTCGCTCCCTCAGGCAGGCACGCACGACCCATGGCCACTCCCCTCGACCCAGGCGGCGGCATCCGGCCGGGCTCCGGCATCCTCCGCTGGCCGGTCGGCCGCCTGGTCGCGGGCGCTCTCGCCCTGACGCTCGTCGGCCTTTCGGCCTTCGCGATCGTGGCCACCACCACGAGCCAGCAGGCCATCGCCGATGCCTCCCGGGCCGGCGCGCTCAGCGCCGCCTTCCAGGAGGCCCGCTTCCAGATTGCGACCGAGGAAGCACTTGAGCAGGAGTACCGGCTCAGCCCCGGACCGCAGATCCGGTCCGCGTTCGCGGCCGCCGGCGAGAGCTTCGTCCAGGCGCTCCAGCCCGTGTTCGCGCTCGGCAACGCGACCGACGCGACCGAGGCCCGCACCCTGATCAACCTGCACGAGCAATACGTGGCCGGCAGCGGGCAGCTCTTCGACGCCATCGACTACGGCAACGCCGCGCAGGTGGCGAAGCTCGCCCAGCAGGTCGAGCCGACCTTCACCCGCCTGGAGTCGGAGATCGGCCAGCACGCGACGCTGGAGAACACCGAGGCCACCCAGTCGCTGCTGAACGCCAACCGGACCGGGACCTGGCTCCAGGAGACCACGCCGATCACGTTCGGGCTGGGGCTCCTGCTGCTCGCGGTCTTCAGTCTGATCTCGCGCACCTACCGGCGGCGGATGGACATCGCCCGGCGCCATGAGGCCCAGGCCGAGATCGAGCGCACCCGGGCGACGGCGGCGGCCGAGCAGCGAGCGCTCCAGCGCAGCGAGGAGCGGTTCCGCGCGCTCCTCCAGTACGCCGCCGACCTCGTGACCGTGGTCAGCCCCGAGGGCGTCATCCTCTATCAGAGCGACTCGTCGATGCGGGTGCTCGGCTACGACCCGACGGAGAGCGTCGGCAAGAGCCTCTTCGATTTCATCCTGCCGGAGGACGTCCCCGCCGTGAAACGCTTTCTGGCCGCGACCCTGCGCAAGGCCGGCCAGACCGTGACCGGCGAGGTCCACGCCTTGCGTCGCGACCGGACCGCGCTGGCCCTGGAGACGATCGGACTCAGCCTGATCGACAAGCCCGCGGTGGGCGGCATCCTGCTCACCTCCCGCGACCTGACCGAGCGCAAGGCGCTCGAGGAGCGCCTCCAGCACCAGGCGCTCCACGATCCGCTCACCGGGCTCCCCAACCGGACCCTCTTCCTCGATCGTCTGAGCCACGGCCTGGCGCGGTCCCGCCGGAGCCGCGACCTGCTGGCGGTCCTCTTCCTCGACCTCGACGACTTCAAGGTGGTGAACGACTCCATGGGGCACAAGGCAGGGGACACGCTCCTGCAGTCCGTGGCGCTCCAGGTGCAGTCGGCCTTGCGCCCCGGCGACTCGGTCGCGCGGCTGGGCGGCGACGAGTTCACGGTGCTGCTCGAAGGTCTCCGTCAACCGGAGGACGCGATCCAGGTTGCCGAGCGCATCGCCCGCCAGCTGGCCACCCCGGTGCCGCTGGAAGGCCGCTCCGTCATCCCGACCGCCTCGATCGGCATCGCCCTGAGCACGACCGGGGCGGATGCCGCGGACGACCTGCTGCGCAATGCCGACGTCGCCATGTACGCCGCCAAGAGCGAGGGCAAGGCGCGCTACGCGGTCTTCAGCGCGAGCATGCAGTCGCTGGCCTGGGAGCGGATGGCGATGGAGCTCGACCTGCGCCGTGCGGTGGCGCAAAACGAATTCCGCGCCTTCTATCAGCCGATCGTGGACCTCGCCAGCCGCAAGGTCGACGAGGTCGAGGTGCTGGTGCGCTGGCAGCACCCCGAGCGTGGCCTGCTCCCGCCGGCGGCCTTCATCCCGCTCGCCGAGACGACCGGGATCATCGTGCCCATCGGCCGGTGGGTGCTCAAGGAAGCCTGCCGGCAGCTGCGTGCCTGGCAGCTGGAATACGGGGCGCGGGCGCCGGCCCGCGTCAGCGTCAACCTCTCGGCGCGGCAGTTCCAGCAGCCGCACCTCGTCGATGACGTCGAGGGCATCCTGGCCGAGACCGGGCTCGACGCGAAATCGTTGACCCTCGAGATCACCGAGACGGTGATGGTCCAGGACGCCGAGGGCGCTCGCAAGACGCTCGACCGGTTGCGCGCGATCGGGATCCAGATCGCGGTCGACGACTTCGGCACGGGATACTCCTCACTGACCTACCTGCAGCAGTTCCCCATCGACGTGCTCAAGATCGACCGGAGCTTCGTCAGCCGGATGGGCGGAGACCCCGAGAACGAAGCCATCGTGCGGGCGGTGGTGACCCTGGCCAGGACGCTGAACCTCGACGTCGTGGGCGAGGGGATCGAGGAGGCTGGCCAGGCTGCGGCGCTCGAGGCCCTCGGCTGCCGCCGCGGCCAGGGCTACTACTTCGCCCGGCCGCTCAGCCAGGACGAGGTCGTCGACCTGTTCCCCCCGGACGCGTCAACCCCCGCCGCCGCCTGAGGTCGTTGCCTGGCGCACGGCCGGATGATCCCCTCCAGGTCTGGTCTACACTCTCGCCACATGCCGGAAGAGCGCCGCATCGTCAGCGTGCTGTTCGCCGACGTCGTGGGGTCGACCGCGATGGGCGACGAGCGCGATCCCGAGGACGTGCGCACCCTGATGAGCCGGTTCTATCGGGTGGCGCAGGAGATCATCCAGCACCACGGCGGGACAGTCGACAAGTTCATGGGTGACGCCGTGCTGGCCATCTTCGGCCTTCCCGTCGCCCACGGGGATGACGCGCAGCGGGCGCTGTCGGCGGCGATCGAGTTGCGCGAAGCGGTCCAGGCTGACGGCACCCTCGGCGGCCAGTTCGCGATCCGCATCGGCGTCAACACCGGTGAGGTCGTGGCGGACTCGGCCGCAACCGATTTCCTGGTCAGCGGTGACACGGTGAACGTGGCCGCCCGGCTGCAGCAAGCCGCCGACCCGTGGGACATCGTCTGTGGCGAGCGCACGGTGCGCGCGGTGGGCACCGCGTTCAGCTTTGGCCCCGTGCAGCGGCAGGAGGCCAGGGGCAAGAGCCAGCCCCTCGTCGTTCGCCGGGTCATGGGCCACGGGATCAGGACGCCGCGGCTGCAAACCGCCCTGATTGGACGCGATGCCGACCTGGCCCAGCTGGAGCTGGTTGCGCGCCGGGCGTTCCAGGAGGCGCGTCCATTTCTGGTCAGCCTGATCGCGCCGGCTGGCGTGGGCAAGACGCGCCTGGTGGAGGAGTTCCTGCGCCGCCTGCCGGCAATCGAGCCGGCGGCGACGGTGGCCATCGCCCAGTGCCTCCCATACGGTCAGCGTCTGACCTACTGGCCGCTGCGGGCGCTCCTCTACCGGCTCACGGGAATCTCGGAGGACGCCACGGCGCCCGAGGTCCGAGCGTCCATCCGCGCGTGGCTCGAAGCGGCCGGCGTAGACGCGCCTGAGCGAACGGCGGAGCTCCTCGGCGCCACGATCGGGTCCGGGGAGACCGAGACCACCGACCGGTCGGCGGTCCTGGTCGCCTGGCGCACCGCCTTCGAGGCGGCGGCGCGCCGCTCGCCGCTGGTGCTGGTGTTCGAGGACCTGCACTGGTCCAGCGAGAGCCTCCTCGACCTCTTTGAGTTCGTCATGCAGCCGCGCGGGGACTCGCGATTGCTGATGATCGCGCTCACCCGTCCGGAGCTTCTGGACCGGCGCCCGAGCTGGGGAGGAGGAAAGCGCAATTACATCGCCCTGTCATTGGAGCCGCTGCCGGACCAGGCCATCGGCCAGTTGGTGGAGCAGCTCGCTGAGACCAGGGTGCCGGACCTGGTCGAGCGGATCGTGAAACGCGCCGATGGCAATCCGTTCTTCGCCGGCGAGCTGGTTCGCTCCTACCTGGAGCGATCAGGGTCGGAGGCTCTGCCCGACACCGTGCAGGCCACCATCCTCGCCCGCCTCGACCTGCTGCCGGGCGCGGAACGCCGGCTGATGCAGGTCGGGTCGATTTTCGGCCGCTCCTTCCGGGCCGCCGGGGTGCGCGCCCTCGATCCGGACCTTGACCAGGTCGACCGGCTGACCGATGCGCTGGTGGCCAGGGACCTGATCCGGCCGGCGGAAGGCGACCGGTTCGTCTACCGCCACATTCTGATCCGCGAGGTCGCCAATCAGACGCTGACCCGCGCCGAGCGAGCCCGCCTCCACGCCGTGGCCGCGGCCTGGATGGCGGGACGCGCCGCCGGCCAGGAAGACGCCCTCGCCGAGCTGATCGCCTTTCACTATCGAGAGGCAGCCGTCCTCAATCCGGCGTCGGCCGGAGAGTTGCGCGGGAAGGCGGTCGAATGGCTGACCCGGGCCGCCGCTGTGGCGTCCGCTGCCGCCGCCTCCTTCGAAGCGTCGCGCCACCTGCGGGCCGCGATCGAGCTGGCGGACAAGCATGACCTGCCCGACCTCTATGAGCGGCTCGGCGACCTGACGGAGGTCGGCGAGCTCACGACGGAGGCCTACCGCACGGCGCTGCGGCTATGTCGCGAGCAGGGACGATCGGCGGAGCAGGAACTGCGGGTGGTGGCCGGATTGCTCGAGGTCCAGATGCGCTGGCAAGGCTCGGTGGCGAGCCGGGTCTCCGAAGCGGAGATGAGTCAGCTGCTGGCCGATGGCGCCGCGCTGGCTGCGACCGTCGAGGACGGGCGCATCCTGACCCGATATCTCGCGGCCAGCGCCTTCTATCCGTTCTGGCGATTCTCAGCCGCCACGCCGGAGGAGATCGCGGTCGGCGAGGAACGCGCTCGTCAAGCGCTCGCGATGGCGCAGGCGCTTGGCGACTGGAATCTGCAGAGCGCAGCCCTCGATGCTCTGGGCGGGTGCGCACAGATCCGGCAAGATTGGTCGGCGGGCCGCGAGTACGCGCGTCGCCGCCTCGCCCTCGCTGACCGGCTGAACATGAACGAAGTGATCGACGTGCACAGCGTCATCGCCTGGGCCGCGACGCTGCTGGGGGATCTCGGCGAAGCCGACGCGATCACGGCGGCCGCGCTCGCGCTGCTGCAGCCGGGACAGGTGCCAGCCTGGGCCCTGCATGCGGTGGTGTGGCGTGTCTATGCCCTGAACCTGTTGGGCCGCTGGGATGAGGCGCTGCGCATGGGTCAGCGAGCTCAGGAGCTGTGGGTGGAGACCGGTCGGGCGGCGGCGGGATTCGCCCTCCGCGGATTCGTCGCCGCGCTGGACATCGCGCGGAGCCGCGAGGACGTGGCACGCATCGATCTGTACACCGGCATCGTGCGAGAAATCACCGACGCCTTTCCGCCGGACCGCGAAGTCTCGATGCGCGCCTACATTGGCCCCGACCTCGACGCCCTCGAAGCCGCGGTGCTCCGGCAGCTCCAGGCGAATGCGCGGGAGCGGATCGAGCGGGTCCTCAATCTCTTCCTCGACCGGGACCGCATTCCGGATCGCAGCCTCCTGGAGCCGATCCTCGAGCTTGCCGTCACGCATGGGTACGCGCCGCTGGAAGCCCAGGCTCGGCGAGGGCTGGGTCTGGCCGCGCACGACCCCAACCAGCTTGGCCGGGCGCTGACCATCTTCGAGCGCATCGGCGCCGTCCCCTATGCGGCCCGCGTTCGATGCGAACAGGGGCGTCTCCTCGGCGACCGCCAGGCGGTCGATGCCGGCCTGCACGTCCTCGAAGAGCTTGGCGATCTCGGTCAGCTGGCGCGCTTCGAGCGCGTATGAGTTCGACGACCTCAACGCGACGCCTCACCCGTGCTCGGCGGCGATGAAGCCGCCGGCCAGCGCGGGAAGATCGATCCGGTGGACCTGAGTCCCGTCCGCGCGCATCGAGATCAGGGTCTTCCCGTCCCCTGACGTGACGTACAGCGTGGTCCCATCGCCCGACACCCAGACCTCACTGGTGCTCGATCCGGCTGCGAGTTTGCGCATCGGCGTCAGATCCGGGACGTGCAGCGCCATCACGCCGTCCGGTTCGGCCACGTAGAGCGTCAGCCCATCCGGGGACAGCGGCACGGTGGTCGCCACCCAGCCTGCCTCGGCCGGCTGTGTCAGCAGTGAGAGGGCGGCGGCCAGCGGGCCCGGATCACCGATCGCCGTGGGCACCCGGAAGGGTCCCCGGATGACGCGCTGCTCCAGGTCGACCACCTGCCCGGTGCCCGGCTCCAGCACGTAGAGCAGGCGCCCGTCGCGGGTGAAGATCGGGGATCCCCAGAAGGGGTTGCTCTGCCGCGGACGCAGGAGAGCGGCGACCCGCAGCGTCTTCAGGTCGATCAGCGGCACCGTCCCGTCGAAATGACAGAAGGCTGCCAGCGTGGCCCCGCCGTCGATCACCTTGACCGCCATCGCGGGGCCGCTGCAGGTGAAGTTGGGCAGCACCCGCGAGCCGAGCGGCAGCACGCCGCTGCGGTCAACGGTGAAGGCGCTGATGCGGGTCGGCCCGCCCCAATCCGTCACGGTGTAGACGTGCGTCGAGTCGTCCGCGAAGACCGGCACGCCCCAGGAGGCCGGGGTGGACGCGCCCGGCGTCTGCGCCTGGCTGTCGTGCGGGATGGCGGCCGAGGGCAGCCAGGTTCCGCTGCGAAGGTCGAGCACGTCGAGTCGCTGGTCCGTCGCGCGGGACGTCAACCAGGCCAGGTAGCGGCCGTCCGGACTGAACGCGTCTCCCATCAACGGCGCCGGCGGCGGCAGCGGGTAGGTGCGGACCGGGTGGCCGTCGGTGGCCGCCAGCTGGATCAGCGTGCTGGCGCCGGTGACGAAGATGGATGCGCCATCGGGAGAGCGCCAGAATCCATAGACGGCGCCGGGCGTGCCGGATGGCGGCGGCGCTCCGACGCGCGCCACCTGCCGGCCACCGGGATCGTACGCGACCAGGTACGGCGACCCGTCCTGCGCCTGGAGCCACAGCCAGGCGACCTGCGCACCGGCGCTGGTCGCCATGATCGGCTCCGGTGAAACCAGCGGCAGCCCGCTGACCTGGGCGACCGGTGCCCGAAGCGCCCCACACCCTGCCGTCAGGATCATGGTCGCGAGCAACGCCGCCACGTCGGGCCTTCCTTTCATACTCCGCCCCGTCTACATACACCGCCGGCGTCGCGCCGGTTCCCTGCCCCGATTCACCCTAATAATTGGATGCGATAGTGGCGGCGCAGGCATGCTCTGGCTGAACCTGAGCCTGATCGCGCTGATCGTGAGCCTCGCCGTGGCGATCGTCTTCGCCCGATCGCCGCGGGCCTGGGCGTCCGCGCGCATCGTCGCGCTCTTCGCCTTCCAGCTCAGCGGCATCATCGTGGTCACCTGGCTGCTGATCGAGGTGGTCCAGCCGCCCGCGCTGCCCGGGCGCGTCACGGCGGGGCCGACGGTCGTGGGCGGCGACTGGGGCCAGGTGCTGCGGGCCGCCCTGATCGCGGCGGAGCGCAGCGTCGCCCTCATCACCGTCGCCATCGTGGCGGGCAGCGTCGCCGGGCTGGGGACGACCTTCGCCATCACGGTCTTCCGCGCCAGGCGCCTGCTCGCGATCGCGCCGGTGATGACCGTCTTCTGGGTCATCCCCACCTTTCTGCTCGCCATCCTGGCCCAGGAGATCCAGTTCCTCATCTACAACTCGCTGAACCTGCGGGTCAGTGGCGGATACGGAGAGGCGTCGATCGGACAGATCTTCTGGGCCGCGCTGGTCCTCGGCGTGCGCCCGGCCGCGTACATCTTCCGGCAGGCTCGGGTCACCCTCGACCAGGAGGCCACCATGGATCACGTGCGCGCCGCCCGGGCTCGCGGTCTGCCCTGGCGCCAGATCGCCCTGCGCTACATCATCCGTCCGACGGCGCCGGCGCTGATGGCGACCTGGGTCAGCTCGATCCGGCTGATGATCGGGTCCCTGCCGTTGATCGAGTTCTTCTTCGCCTATCCCGGCCTCGGCTACATGCTCGTGCTTTCCCTGGGGATCGCCTACGGCAGTCAGCAGCCCGCTCCGAACTCCGAGCTGGCCATCACGCTGGTCGTGACCATGGCGGCGCTGCTCGTGCTCCTCGAGTCCGCGGCATCGCTCGTGCAGGGGTGGCTCGATCCGCGCATCCACGAGCTCCGGCTGGAGGAGGCATGAGGCTGGCCGCCACGATCGCCGGCGTCGCGATCTTGCTCAGCCTGGGTGCCCTGCTCGTCTACGGGTTGCTGGAACCCATCACCTGGTCGACGACCACCTGGACTTTCGCCGTCGGGCACGGCACCCACGCGGTGCACCTCCCGCCGTTCCCCGCCTTCAGCACGATGGATGTCTTCGACGCCGACAACAACGGACACGGCACGCACTTCTACCTGCTCGGGTCGGATGACGGAGGGCGCGACCTGCTGGCGCTGACCGCTCGCGGCACGCTGCCCTCGCTGACCCTGGTCGGCCTGGTCGTGATCGCGCGCTTTGGGCTGGGCGCCATCGCCGGCCTCGCCATGGGACTCGGTAGCGGCCCGGTGCGCCGGATCAGCGGGGGGATGGGCCGCTGGGTGATCGGCTTTCCCTACCTGGCGCTGGCCATCATCGTCATCCACGCACTCACTCCGCGCACCAGGCTGCTCGCCTTCGTCATCGGGATGGCCATGGTCGGATGGCGCGACATCGCCGAGGTGGTGGCCGAGCGCATCGAATTCGTCCGCTCCCAACCGTTTTCGATGAGTGCCCGCGCGCTCGGCACCAGCGGCCTGCGCTTCTTCCGCCTCCACGTCATCCCCCATCTGCGGCCGGCGCTGGCGGTCGAGGTCCCCTTTCAGGCCAGCGCGGTGCTCGTCCTGCTCGCGGAGCTCGGCTATCTGAAGGTCTTCCTCGGGGGTGCGATCACCCTGTCCGGTGGCGAACCGGGCGATGAGCCCATCCTCCTCCTCACCCGGCCGGAGCTCGGTCAGCTGCTGTCGAACTCCTACTCATACATCATTCACAACGAGTTCGAGCCGGTCCTGGTTCCCGCGCTCACCATCGCGCTGGGCGCCCTGGCCTTCGAGCTGATCGGCACCGGCTTGCGATCGCGACTGGATCGAGCCGTGCGATGACGAGGACGGTCAGGCTTCTGCTCCTGTCCGCTTCTCCCATCCTGCTCGGGGCCTGCGCCGTGCCCTTCATCTCGTCGAGCGCACCTGGTCCGCCGGCGAACCCGGTCGGCGCCTATGGGCACGAAGCCCGCACGGTCTCGCCTGCCTTCGGCCCGGGGCTGGCCCTCCTGCCGGATGGGCGCGTCGTGGCTGCTGGCGGCAGCGGCTCGCGCGGCGCCGTCGCGGACGCCGAGATCTATGACCCGACGTCCAGCGCCTGGTCGGCGCTTCCCGGTATGCCGGTGGCGCGCGGCCAGGCCACCGCGACGACGCTCGCCGACGGGTCGGTCCTGGTGGCAGGCGGTCTCGGGGCGAGCGGCGAGATCCTCGCCACGGGGCTGCTCTTCCACCCCGGCGGCGCCTGGACGCCGACCGGCTCGCTGAGCGCGCCGCGCTACGGGCAGACCGCCCTGCCCCTGAAAGACGGGCGAGTCCTCCTGGTCGGCGGCTGGTCGCAACCGTCCTCGTTCGGCCAGAACGCGCTGCCGACTCGGGCGATCGACCGGTTCGATCCCTCGACGCGCCGGTTTGCGCCGGGCGCCGCGGCGCCCGCCGTCGTCCAGGGCGCGATGTTCGCGAGCCTGCCCGACGGCCGCGTCCTGATGGCGGGTGGCGACGATCCCGCCCACGGATCGACCTCGCGCGTCTGGCTCTACGACCCCAGCGCGGATACCTGGACGCCGGGCCCGCCCATGCCGGTGTCGCGCGCCTACGGGATCGCGATCACCCTCGCCGGCGGTCAGGTGTTGGTGGCCGGAGGGGACCAGATGGCGGCCCAGCCCGGCGGGGTCCAGACGGGCCCGATTCAGCCTGGCGTGGTGGCTCAGGGACCACCCTTGACCACCGCCGTGCTCTACGACCCGACCGCGAACGCGTGGTCGAGGGTCGCGGACGCGCCGCCTGGGATCAACCAGGCATTTGGCGGGGCCCTGCTGCTCCACGATGGCCGGGCCGTCACCTTCGGCCTGAACTTTTCGGGCGGCCCGACCGCGGACCTGTCCGCGATCTTCTACGATCCGGCCACCGGAAAGTGGTCGACCGGCGCGCCCGTCCCGGTGACCGTCACCGGCGGCCTGTCGCCGGTCCTGCTGCAGTCCGGCCGGGTGCTGCTCGTGCTCGGGTCGACGAGCCTGGTCTTCGACCCCGAGGCGACGGCGCCGGCGCCGCCCCAGGCGCCGGTCCACCCGCTCGCCTCACCCCGGCTGACCCCGTGGCTCCTCGTGATCGCCGCCATCCTTCTCATGGTGCTGATTGCGCAATACGCGCAGGCGCAGCTGCGGAGCCGCCGGCGGACCAGCTGAGCGGCGAACCACTGCTGACGATGACTCGGGCGAAGCACCACCAACGCTTCCCTGACCGTCGCTCAGCCCTGGAGTCCCGGCATTCCCCCCAGCCCGACGCCGCCCGGCCCATTCAGCTTGATCTTCGGATGCAGGAGGCTGACGCCGCCATCGCGGTCGACCAGCGCCAGGTAGTTCTCCACCTGCACCATGAACCCGGACCCGCCCGGCTGGGCGACGGCGCCGGCGCCGACCAGGCTGGGGATCACGACCCGCCGGATGATCTGCCCGCTGGAGGCATCGATCAGCTCCAGGTCGGTCTGATTGTTGGTCTGATCGACCAGGCGGCGAAGAATTCGGGTGCCGTCGGCGCTGACGGCGGGGGTGTCGGGGATCGGTTCCGCATCGAGCACCGGCACCGGGGTGCCCGACGGGATCTGCAGGACGGAGTCGGTCTCGCTTCCCCAGACCTTGCTGTTCCAGAGGAACTCGACCGCAAGCTTGCCGTTCTCCGAGCCGAAGAAGAAGGCCCGCCCCAGCGCCATGCGCGTTTCCGGCTGGTGGAAGAGGGTCGTGCCGGTCGACAGCTTGATCGCCCACAGGCTTACCGTCATGTTCGTCGTCGACTGGTCGGCGGGGTTGTTGTCGGCGTCGTGATAGCGCGCCACGACCGCGAGGTCGGTGCCCGGATTG